>CANIHL010000011.1 GCA_947467375.1 Acidimicrobiaceae bacterium
CAGAGCAGTTTGGAAAAGCTGTTTGTGGTCATACGTGCAGCAGCGGCAGGAATGACGAGGAGTGCTGAAATAAGCAACGTTCCGATCACGCGCATGGTGACCAAAATGGTGAGTGAAAGCAGCGACAACAACACCATTTCGACGACCGAAACATTGACCCCAGATACTTGTGCAACATCGGGGTCAAATGTGGAAAACAGCAGCTTTCGATACCACGCAACAATGACTGCAAGCGCAATGAGCGCAACTACAGACACTGCAACAATGTCTGCAACTTTGACGCCAAGCACACTGCCAAACAACACGGCTTCGATGCTCTTTGAAGCTTGGCCGTATCGATTCATGAGTGCCAAGCCCAGTGCAAAAGATGCGGTGGTGACCACACCAATTGCTGCGTCAGCTCCTAACACTCGTCGCCGAGCAACGCGCGCGATCAATACGCCTGAGACGATTCCCCAAATGCCAGCGCCAATGAAAAAGTTGATGCCAATAACCGCGCTTGCTGCCGCACCACCAAATACTGCGTGAGAAAGCCCGTGGCCGATGTAGCTCATGCCACGTAACACCACGAACACGCCAAGCAGTCCGCACAGCGCACCAGCAATCGTGGCAACCACGAGCCCGTGTCTAAAAAATTGAAAGCCGTACGGTTCAAAAATGTCAAGCGCGAGCATCATTTTCCTTCACCTCGCATTTGCACTCTTCCGTGATCCACAACAAGCGGCATACCACCGTGTTCGAGTACTTCCATCGGTGCGCCATATGTGGCTTCAAGTACTGAAGGAGTGAGCACTTCGCGTGGGTTTCCATCGGCGATGACACGCTTGTTTAAACACACCAGTCGAGGGAGGTGAGCGGCAAGACCATTCAAGTCGTGCGTCGTGAGCAAGATGGTGAGGCCATCTGCATGCAAGTCCGCCAATAGGTGCAACACCTCGTGTCGCGTTCGAACATCGACACCGGAAGTTGGCTCGTCCATAATCAGAATGTCTGGGTTGCGAAACATTGCGCGAGCAAGGAACACGCGTTGTTGTTGTCCGCCAGAGAGTTCGCGGATGTGTCGTTGAGCGACATCGCCAATACCTAAGCGATCAAGAACTTCGCGGACCGCGGTTCGTTCAGCGTGAGTAATTCGTGGCCACCAGGTGCTTTTTGCGCGCGTCATCACGATGACTTCTTCGACGGTGACCGGGAAGTACCAGTCCACGGTTTCAACCTGAGGCACGTAACCAATGGTCAACTTAGGGTCCATCGTGATTGAACCGTGAGCAACAGGGTGTGTTCCCAGGATCGCTTTGAGCAACGTGGTTTTTCCTGAGCCAGATGGTCCAACGACTCCTACGAACTCGCCCCTATTGACCTGCATATATACGTCATCAAGCACCGCGGCATTGCCGTAGGTGCACGATACGTGTTCGCAATTAATGAGTGATGGGGTGCTCATGGCTCGCTATTGAGGGTAGGTGGCGGTGTCCTTCACTACATCACTCACGTCCAAAGTTTTTAGCGCAGATGCGTCACCACCAAGGGCTTCAACCATGGTTACGTAGTCAAAGCGCATGAGCCCAAGCCAGGAATGTTCGGCACCACCAGGCTCGCCAAGCAGGTCGTCGTCGCGCAATACATCGACATATCGCACTCCAGTTTCGGCGCCAATTTGTTCCAGAACTGGTGACGGGAATACTTCACTGCCAAACACAGCAGTGACTCCAGACTCCCGTACTTGCGTGATGAGGTTGGCTATTTCCTTCGGTGTTGGCTCATCAAATGATGATGGCTGGATTGCTCCAATGACGGTGTATCCGTAATGCACCGAAAAGTACGCGTATGCGTCGTGGTAGGTGAGCAGTTTGCGTTGCGCTTCCGGAATGGTTGCTGTCGCGGTAATCATCGCAGCATCGAGTGCGTCAATTTTTTCTGCAAAAGCTGCGTAGTTCTGTGCAAAGAGATTTGCATGAGATGGATCGAGGCGTGACAGAACGTCGCGAACGACTTCGGCGTACTTCTTTGCTAATGGAGGATTGGTCCATAAATGAGGATTTGGCTTTCCGCCTTCTTTTGGAAATGAAAAATCGAAAATGTAGTCACTTGCTGGCAGTACGGCAGTTCCAAGTTCACAGATGAATGAACCGTCTTTCAAGTTGGCAAGTGCCAAATCTTTTGTTGGTTCTTCAAGTACCAAGCCGTTGATAAAAATGACGTCTGCATTCTCCAAAGTTGCAGCGTCACTTGGTTTTGGTTCAAATGTGTGCGAGTTAGTTCCTTCGGGAACTATTCCTGTAATGGTTGCGCCAGAACCACCGGCAATGTTTGCCACGATGCTGGTAATTGGCGCAACAGTGGTGGCGATAGTGAGCGGACTTTCTAGTGCAGAACCAGCGCTACAACCATCGTTTTGAATAGGAGTGACTGATTGTTGTGCGGAATTGGCGCACGCTGAGAGTGTTCCAAGGAGCACTAAAGCAGCGGCGCTCCGACGGACCGAGTTCATGCAACAACCCTAGGCGTGTTTGTTTGCTGAATGCATGGTTGATCACGCATGAATTGTTGTGGACGTGAGTTGCGCAACTTGTTTAACTAGCGCGTTCACATCTTCAATTCCACCAAGTTTCTTTTCAAGTGGACCATCGATGAGCAGTGTTGCTAATCCGTGAGCAACAGACCACATATAGGTGGCTTGGGCTTTGGCTTCATTAAGCGACGCATCCTTACCAAGCAAAGTCGTAACTTCGTCAAGCAGAATGCTGAATGCTCTATCGGCTTGAACAAGAGCGTCTGGGTAATTACCAACATTGCACAAGTCGTTTCTAAACATCACGCGAAAGTGACCTTTATGTTGCAGTGCAAAGTGCACGTAGGCCTCACACATTGATGTTGCGCCGTGAGTTCGGCTGTGCAATAGGGCATCGCCGAGTTCTGCGTATCCCTCTTCCGAAATTGCCGCAAAAATTCCCGCTCTGTCGCCGAAGTGGTGGTACGGGGCTTGGTGTGAAACTCCAGCTTCGCGCGCGACTTCCCGCAGGGAAAGCGCGTCGGGCCCAGCGTTGGCGGAAATGGCCAGTGCAGCATCAAGAACCACTCTGCGCAGGGCATCTGATTTAACCGGGGCCATAACTTGACACTATCTAGTTTTAGTACTAGACACTGTCAAGTATGAATACGCACCCAGACTCCAAAATTCACGACCGCCGATGGATCATCTTGCTGGTGCTTTGCATCAGCTTGTTCATGGTGGTGGTGGACAACCTCATCATCAACGTTGCGCTTCCTACGTTGTCGCGCGAACTTGGTGCATCAACGAGTGGTCTGCAGTGGATAGTTGACTCGTATGCGTTGGTGTTCTCGTGTTTGTTATTGGCATTCGGTGGCCTCGGCGATCGTTTTGGGCGCAAAGGTGCAATGCAAGTTGGACTCGTCATTTTCATGGCGTGTTCAGTGTGGGCGTCGTTTGCAACTTCAACGGCAACGTTGATTATTGCTCGTGGCGCAATGGGCGTAGGTGCTGCTGCGGTCTTTCCAGCAACACTTGCAATTCTCATCGATGTATTTCGTGATCCAATCGAACGCGCAAAGGCGATTGGTGTTTGGTCGGCGGTTTCGGGAATGGCAGTTGCGTTCGGTCCAATTTCAGGTGGCTTTCTTCTTGAGCACTTCTATTGGGGTTCCGTATTCCTCGTCAATGTTCCCATCGTGATCATCGCTCTCGTGCTTGGTGCGGTGTTTATTCCAACATCAAAAGACCCAAACCCACATGGTCTCGATTTTCAGGGTCTTGCTTTGTCAATCGCCATGGTCGGCTTGCTGGTGTACACCGTTATTGAAGGTCCACATCGCGGCTGGTTGAGTGTTGAAACGCTCGCATCGTTTGCTGGCACATTGGTTCTACTCGCAGCATTTATTAAGCGTGAACTTTCAACAAGTGAGCCATTGCTCGATGTGCGTTTATTTCGTAACGCACGACTTTCTGCTGCAACCGGATCAATTGGCATTGCATTCTTCGTATTGTTTGGATTCACATTCTTAGTTACGCAGTACTTCCAGTTCGTTCGCGGCTACAGCACGCTGTCCGCTGGCGTGCACACGTTGCCATTTGCGCTTGGTGCTGGTGTAACTGCGCCAATCGCTGCGCGACTTGCGTTGAAGTTTGGAACAAAGCGAATTGTTTCTCTTGGTCTTACCAACATGGCGATTGGTCTGATCATCATCGGGTTTTGCGAAGCTGACACCGCCTATTGGGGGCCAGTCATCATCAGCATGTTGTTTCTTGCTAACGGACTTGCACTCGTTACTTCACCTGCAACCGATGCGGTGATGGGTGAGTTGCCGCGTGAAAAGGCTGGTGTTGGTTCTGCTGTGAACGACGTCAGTCGCGAAGTTGGCGGCACGCTCGGTGTTGCCATCAGCGGTTCGGTGTTTGCTTCGTTGTACGGACCAAAGCTTGGAGAATTGGTAGCCAAGTTCAATATGCCTGCAGAGGCGGTGGCATTGGCCAAGGAATCTGCTGGGGCGGGTTTTGCTGTGGCAGAGCGGGCTCCAACTCCGGAAGCTGCAGCGGCCGTGCGTCAAGCAGTCAGCGAAGCCTTTATGCACGGGTTCCACACGGCCTGTTTCACTGGTGCTGGCGTTGCGCTGTTTGGAGCCCTTTTCGCCTTGAAGTTTTTGCCAGCCCGACGCGCCGCTGTTTCCGCTTAAGGATCTTCACCCTCTGAGGGCTTTACCGTTTGGGGTAAGGGCTACTAGCCTGAATTTTCTTACATCGGCAATCAAAGGGGAAAGCCATCATGGCAAGAATCGTTAAAGCAGCATTGTTGCAGACCGATTGGACTGGCGACAAAGAATCGATGATCGATAAGCACGAGGCAGCTGCCCGTGAAGCCGCGAAGCAGGGTGCACAAATCATGTGCTTCCAAGAATTGTTCTATGGTCCGTACTTCTGTCAAGAACAGGATCCAAAGTATTTTTCATATACCGAGCCAATTCCAGACGGCCCAACTACAAAGCGCTTCCAGGCACTTGCAAAAGAGTTGAACATGGTGCTCGTGTTGCCAATGTACGAAATTGTTCAGCCGGGCCTCTACTACAACACTGCAGCAGTTATTGACGCTGATGGTCGCTATTTGGGTAAGTACCGTAAACAGCACATCCCGCAGGTTCCTGGTTTCTGGGAGAAGTACTACTTCACTCCTGGCACGCATGGTTACCCAGTGTTCGATACCGCTGTTGGCAAAGTTGGCGTGTACATCTGTTACGACCGCCACTTCCCAGAAGGTTGGCGCGCACTTGGTCTTAATGGCGCAGAAATTGTGTTCAACCCTTCGGCAACAAGCCGTGGATTGTCCGAATACATCTGGCGTGTTGAGCAACCTGCATCAGCTGTTGCCAACATGTATTACGTCGGAGCAATTAACCGAGTAGGTATCGAAAAAGACATGGGCACCAACGACTTCTACGGTCAGAGCTACTTCGTAGACCCAGAAGGCAAGTTTGTGGGTGAAGTTGGCGATGCGTTCAAGCACGAGCTCATCGTTCGCGATTTGGATATGGACAAGATCCGCATGGTGCGCGATCGTTGGCCGTTCTACCGCGACCGTCGTCCAGACGCTTACCACGAAATTTCAGAACGCTAAAGATCACTTCGAGTCATTGGGGGAAACATGGCACGCACACTGATAAAGAACGGAACCGTCGTTAGTCCAACAGGTCGACATCGTGTTGATGTGTTGATTGAAGGCGACACCATTAGCGCATTGTTAGAACCGGGTCAGGTTGAAGCACTCAATATCACTGCCGACAAGGTCATTGATGCAACAGGAAAGTTTGTTGTTCCTGGTGGTATCGATGTGCACACGCACATGGAGTTGCCTTTCGGTGGCACCAACGCAAGCGACACCTTTGAGACGGGAACCAATGCAGCAGCTTGGGGTGGAGTAACCACCATTGTTGACTTCGCAGTGCAGCGATATGGAGAAAACGTTCAAGAGTCATTGAAGACGTGGCACAAAAAGGCCGAAGGCAATTGCTCAATTGACTATGCATTCCACCAGATCATCGGTGGCATTGATGATCAAGCCCTTGCCGACATGGACTATTTGGTGAAGAACGAAGGCATTACGTCCTTCAAGTTGTTCATGGCTTATCCGGGCGTTTTCTACAGTGATGACGGTCAAATTCTGCGCGCAATGCAGCAGGCAAGCAGCAATGGTTCCACCATCATGATGCACGCCGAAAACGGCATTGCAATTGACGTGTTGGTGCAGCAGCACATTGCTCGCGGCGAAACTGATCCGAAGTATCACAGCTACAGCCGTCCAAGTTTGTTGGAAGGCGAAGCAACCAGTCGTGCAATCGTGTTGTCAAAAGTTGCAGGCAACGTGCCTTTGTACATCGTGCACATGTCGGCTTCTGAAGCACTGAATGCACTTGCCGAAGCGCGTCACGAAGGCTTGAACGTGTTTGCGGAAACATGCCCGCAGTACTTGTACATGACACTTGAAGATCACTTGGCTCAGCCAGGGTTTGAGGGTGCAAAGTATGTGTGCTCGCCGCCAATTCGCAGTAAGCACGACAAGCACAATCACCATGCAGACCTTTGGAAGGGTTTGCGCATGAATGAACTTGCAGTGGTATCAACCGACCATTGCCCGTTCTGCATGAAGGATCAAAAAGAACTCGGCATTGGTAACTTCTCGAAGATTCCAAACGGCATGGGCTCAGTTGAACACCGCATGGAACTGATTTACCAGGGTGTTGTGCAAGGTGAAATTTCACTCGAGCGTTGGGTGGAAACCTGCAGCACATCACCAGCCCGCATGTTCGGCATGTATCCAAAGAAGGGCATCATTGCTCCTGGATCAGACGCCGACATTTTGGTATGGGATCCAAACGGTAAAACCAAGATCGGTATTAACGACAAGCACCACATGAACATGGACCACTCGTCATGGGAAGGTTTCAAAGTGGACGGCAAGGTAGACACCGTGCTGTCACGCGGAATGGTCGTTGTCGAAAAAGACACCTTCACCGGCAAGAAGGGTCACGGCAAATTCATTAAGCGTGACCTGTGCCAGTACCTCAATTAATTCAGTAACCCCTCAACACATCAACAATCAGGAGAGATATGCAACGCATTAGTCATTGGGTCAACAACAAGGTTGTAGCCGGAACATCAGGAAACGTTGGCAAGGTATACAACCCAGCCACAGGAGAAGTGCAGGCTGAAGTAGACCTTGCATCAGTTGCCGAAGTTGATGCAGTTGTTGCCAATGCAAAGGAAGCATTTGTTACGTGGCGTGCAACGAACTTGTCGCGCCGTGCAGAAATTATGTTCCGCATGCGTGAGCTCATTGACGCAAACCGCAAAGAGCTTGCCAATATCGTTTCGCTAGAGCACGGAAAAGTGCCAAGCGATGCAATGGGTGAAATTGCTCGTGGCCTTGAAAACATCGAGTTTGCTTGCGGTATTCCAGCCATGTTGAAGGGTGGATATTCAGAGCAGGCTTCGGGCGGCGTTGATGTGTATTCAATTCGTCAGCCACTTGGTGTTGTTGCAGGTATTACTCCGTTCAACTTCCCAGCCATGGTGCCGATGTGGATGTTTGCTAACGCAATTATGTGTGGAAACACCTTCATCTTGAAGCCATCGGAAAAAGATCCATCCGCTGCAATGTTCGTTGCAGACTTGTTGCGTCAAGCTGGCTTGCCAGATGGTGTGTTCAGCGTGTTGCACGGTGACAAAGTTTCCGTAGATCGTTTGCTCGAGCACAAGGACGTTCAGTCAATTTCGTTCGTTGGTTCAACACCAATTGCGAAGTATGTGTACGAAACCGGAACCAAGAATGGCAAGCGTGTTCAAGCACTTGGTGGCGCAAAGAACCACATGCTGGTGCTTCCAGACGCAGACCTTGACATGGCAGCCGATGCTGCAGTTTCGGCAGCGTACGGTTCAGCAGGCGAGCGTTGCATGGCAATTTCGGTTGTACTTGCAGTTGACTCAATCGCCGATGCACTCGTTGACAAACTGAAGTCACGCATTCCAAACATCAAAGTTGGACCAGGAACTGATCCAGTAGCCGAGATGGGACCACTCATCAGCCGCGAACACCGCGACAAGGTTGCAAGCTTTGTAACGAATGCAAATGCCGAAGGTGCAAAAGTTGTTGTTGACGGAACCGACAAAGCAAAAGATGCCGGTTTCTTCTTGAACCCAAGCCTTATCGACAACGTGAAGCCAGGCATGAAGTGCTACGACGAAGAAATCTTCGGACCAGTTCTTACGGTGATGCGCGTGAAGAGCTATCAAGAAGGTCTCGACACCATCAATAACAACCAGTTCGGTAACGGCACAGCGATCTTCACCCGCGACGGTGGCGTTGCTCGTCAGTTCCAATTCGACGTTCAGGTAGGAATGGTCGGCATCAACGTGCCAATTCCTGTTCCCGTGTCGTACTACTCATTTGGTGGTTGGAAAGCATCGCTGTTCGGCGACCAGCACATGTACGGACCAGAAGGAATCAACTTCTTTACTCGCGGCAAAGTGGTTACCTCACGTTGGCCAGACCCACGTACGTCGTCAGTCAACTTGGGATTCCCACAAAACCGCTAATTACACGTCTACATAGTTAAGGGGAGAGCAATGGACATCGGTGTTGTATTGCAAACCACTCCGCCATCATCGCGCGTAGTGGATTTAGCCAAGAAAGCCGAAATGTTCGGCTTCTCGCATGTGTGGACATTTGACAGTCACATTTTGTGGCAGGAACCGTATGTGATTTTCAGCCAGATTTTGGCTGAAACTCGCAACGTCATTGTTGGGCCAATGGTGACCAACCCTGCAACGCGTGACTGGACAGTGACCGCAAGTACGTATGCAACGCTCAACGAAATGTACGGCAATCGCACCGTATGTGGAATTGGCCGTGGTGACTCGGCTGTTCGTGTAACGAATGGAAAGCCAACCACGCTTGCAACATTGCGTGAAAGCGTGCATGTCATTCGTGAACTCGGATGCGGTCGAGCAGTTGACTACAACGGTTCAAGCATTCGTTTCCCATGGGCATCCAAGAGTGAACTCGAAGTGTGGGTTGCTGCTTACGGACCAAAGGCGCTGGCTCTCACCGGTGAAGTTGCCGATGGTTTCATTTTGCAACTTGCCGACTTGAGCATTGCTGAATGGACCATTAAGGCAGTGCGCGATGCAGCCGAAGCTGCGGGGCGTGACCCAAAGAGCGTGAAGATCTGCGTAGCTGCACCTGCATACGTTGGAGACGATCTCCCTTACATGCGCGATCAAACACGTTGGTTCGGTGGAATGGTGGGTAACCACGTTGCCGACATTGTGGAGCGTTATGGCGAAAATTCGTCAGTTCCAAAGGCGCTGACTGATTACATCAAGAACCGCCAGGGTTACGACTACAACGAACATGGTCGTACCGGTAATAGCCACACCACATTTGTTCCAGACGAAATCATTGATCGATTCTGCATTCTTGGAAATGCAGACGAACATATTCGTCGCCTTAAAGAACTTAAGGAAATTGGCGTCGATCAATTTGCGGTGTACTTGCAGCACGATGGCAAGGAAGAAACACTCGAGGCGTACGGCGAAAAAATCATTCCTGCAATTCAGGATTTGGGCAAAGCCAAACAATGAACAAACAACTGCGACGAGCCGCATATCGCACAGGAATGTTTCTTGTGTCGATAGCGCTCGTGGCAGTGCTGTGGGAGTTGTACAAAGTCGTTGGGCCTGAAAAGGGCGGCAAGCTTTTCGGGGTAGCAATACTTCCTCGGTCAAATGACACCGCAATGCCTCACCTCTGGGAAATGCTCAGTCGCTATGCCGAGCCAGAAATGCGCGGACCCCATTCACGTCAAATTTGGCTGGTGGTGTTGCAGGGTGCCTGGTTTTCATTTCGACTTGCACTGGTCGGATTTGTTATTGGGTCATCGATCGGTGTTGCACTTGCAGCATTGATGACACGATTTAAAACCATGGAGCGCGGGTTGCTTCCGTATTTGGTTGTTTCACAAACCGTTCCGCTGATTGCTCTTGCGCCACTCGTGGTTTCGTGGGGCGGCAAGTTGCACATCTTCGGTTTTACGTGGCCGCGTTGGCTGTCCGCTTCAGTGCTCGGTGCGTTCCTGGCCTTCTTCCCGATTGCCGTAGGCACATTGCGCGGTTTGAAAAGCGCACCAGCAGCGTCACTCGAACTGATGGACAGCTATGCAGCTTCGTGGAAGCAAACACTGTTCAAGTTGCGATTTCCAGCAGCAATTCCGTACATGGTTCCTGCGTTCAAGTTGGGTGCGTCAGGTTCAGTTATTGGTGTAGTGGTTGCTGAAATTTCAACTGGTCTTAAAGGCGGAATTGGCCGCTTGATTATTGAGTACGCCCGCCAGGCAACAGGCGATCCGGCGAAGGTATTTACAGCAGTATTCGGCGCCGCAGGACTGGGTCTTGCAATGGCTGGCCTTGTAACGCTTGCAGATGTGTTGTTGATGCGTAACCGACCAAAGGAGACCACCACATGAGCGCAGTTCATGTTGCGGGAGTAAGCAAAATATTCAATCAGGGGACACCGAAACAAGTAGATGCACTTGTTGATGTGAATTTGACTGTTGAACCGGGGGAATTCGTTTCGCTCATCGGTCCATCGGGATGTGGCAAGTCAACGTTGTTGCGCCTCATCGCTAACTTGCTCGAACCGACTACTGGTGCGGTCACAGTAAATGGCAAAACTGCAGCGCAGTCTCGTCTTGATCAGGACTACGGCATGGCATTCCAGCAAGCCGGATTGTTTGACTGGCGTTCGGTTGCGAAAAACATTGAGCTCCCACTTGAGCTAAAGGGTTGGGACAAGGAAAAGCGTGCAGCACGTGCGCAGGAAATGCTCGAGCTCGTAAAACTTCCAGAGTTTGCCGACCTCATGCCGTGGCAGTTATCGGGCGGTATGCAGCAGCGCATCGCCATTGCTCGTGCACTCGCCGCGCATCCTCCGCTGTTGTTAATGGACGAACCATTTGGCGCCCTTGACGAGATGACTCGTGAATATATGCAAGGCGAGTTGCTGCGTATTTGTGCAGAAACAAAGACGACCGTCGTGTTTGTTACCCACTCCATTCCAGAAGCGGTGTATCTGTCGAATCGGGTTGTGGTGATGTCGCCGCGTCCTGGTCGTATCACTGAAGTTGTGAATGTGAGCCTCGGTGCCAATCGAAGTGAAGACACTCGCGCAGCGGACAATTTCTTTTCTGGAATTACTGCCGTCCGTGAGGCGCTTCGTGGCACACATGCAGATCATGCAAATGCAGGAGCCGTGCGCGGAGTTGAAGATCGCTGATCATGACGCTTGTTAATCGCCTTCGCAGCGTTGCGGTTCCGTTTATTTTTGGCGTTGGCTTTTTGGCGTTCTGGGAAGGTGCTGTCAAGTTCTTTCACCTAAAGCCATACTTTCTTGCTCCACCATCAAAAATCTTGAGTCAGTTTTTTGATAATGCTTCACGAATTTGGGGCGCGGCTTCAGTGTCTGGCATGAATGCACTTGTAGGTCTGGTTGCTGGCACGGTGTTTGGTGTGGCCATGAGTTTCATACTCAGTCGATTCCGGTTTCTAAGTTCACTCATTACACCTCTCGCAATTGCGTTAAATGCAATTCCAATTTTCGTTCTTGTTGCTGTGCTCAACAACATGTATTCGATAACCAGCGAGATTCCACGCCGCATCATGGTGAGCCTCGTGGTGTATTTCATTGTTCTGGTAAACGTTGCAAAGGGACTGACACAGGTGAAAACAACTCACCTCGAAATCATGCATTCATACGCTGCAAGTGATATTGAAATTTTGCGTAAAGTTCGGGTACCAAACGCGGTGCCTTATCTCTTCACGGCGCTCAAAATTTCGGCTCCAGCAGCAGTAATTACTTCATTTGTTTCTGAATATTTCGGAGGGTCCCAAAATGGCTTGGGAAGCCGAATTACCAGCAATATCGCTAATTCCAAGAATGCTGCAGCCTGGGCTTATGTCCTAGGGGCATGTTTACTTGGATTAGCCTTTTACCTAGTCTCCGTAGTGCTGGAGAACGTCGCCTCTCGAGGCGCCGGAGCCACAAATAACACAAACAAGTAGAGAGCTCAGGCTCTCGGGGGAGTACCAAAATAATGAGGAAATCAGGAATCAAACTCGCAGTTGCGGGCTTTGCTGCCCTGTCTTTGGTCGTCGCAGCATGCGGCGGTTCAAGCAGCAGTACAAGCGACACAACAGCAGCATGTGAAACCACCACACCTGTAAGTTTGCAGTTGCAGTGGGTTACACAAGCACAATTCGCTGGCTATTTCGCAGCAGTAGACCAGGGCTTCTATGCGGCTCAGTGTCTAGACGTAACCATCGTTGAAGGTGGAGTTGACATCGTTCCTCAGCAGCAACTTGCTGACGGCGCAGTGGACTTCGCACTCTCATGGGTACCAAAGGCTCTCGCATCACGCGAAGCTGGCGCGAACATCGTCAACATTGCACAGATCTATCAGCGTTCAGGAACGTTGCAGGTTTCGTTCAAGGACAAGAACATCACCACTTCAGCAGACTTCGCTGGAAAGAAGATTGGTAACTGGGGCTTCGGCAACGAGTTCGAAATCTTCGCAGCACTCACCAAGGCCGGAATTGATCCAGCAACTGGTGTAGAGCTTGTTCAGCAACAGTTCGACATGTCAGGCTTGCTCGCAGGCGACATCGACGCTGCAGAAGCAATGACCTACAACGAATACGCACAGGTTCTTGAAACCATGAACCCAGCAACCAATGCGTTGTACACAGCAGAAGACCTCAACGTAGTTTCGTACGAAACTGAAGGCGTTGGAATGTTGCAGGACGCAATCTGGGCAAATGGCGACAAGCTCGCTTCGGATGCTGCCTACAAGGACACTGCAGTGAAGTTCGTTGCAGCATCAATTCAGGGTTGGGCATTCTGCCGCGACAACGCTGAAGCTTGCCGTGACATCGTTGTAGCCAAGGGTTCAACCTTGGGTGCAAGCCACCAGTTGTGGCAGATGAACGAAGTAAGCAAGTTGATCTGGCCAGCACCTATGGGCGCAGGCATGATCGATTCAGCTGCTTGGGACCGCACTGTAACGCTTGCACAGGGAACCAAGAACCTCGAGGGTTCAACCGTTCTTACTGCAGCTCCTACCGAAGGTGCATACACCAACGACATCGTGACCGCCGCATACGCGATCCTCGATGGTTTGGGCGTTGACTACAAGGGCGAAGCATTTGCTCCTCTTACCGTCACCCTCAACGAAGGTGGAAACTGATTTAGTTCAGTTCTTTACGAATTGGGCGGGGTGCTTCGGCACCCCGCCTTTTTCATTTTATTTTGCTTTCAAGTCGAGCAATTTCGCGCTCAAGCGTGAGTATCAGTCGATCAATCCGAGCATCCAACCTTGTTGCGGCGATTCGGACGGAATAAAGCGTGGCCGGATCCTGCCAGCGAGGGTCGGTGGATTCAAGTAGGTAATCATCTACGGGCAATTCGTTGCTCAGAGGTTTCTCCATAAACATTGTCATGCAGACAGGTGTGCAGAAGGCCGAGCGAACGGCAATAAAACCCAACTATTACACAGGTGCCACTTTGGCTGTCAAGCAGCCCCAGTAGAACCCTGTTGGCTTATGGGTGCAGGCCGCGCATGCGATGCGCGTCTGCAATGGTCTTCACGCCGAGTACCGAGGCAGCGAGCCTGTTCGGCAACTTCGACTCTTGAGAGAATGCGTAGAAGCGTTCGAATGCAGCACGCATGAGGTCGATCACTCGTGCGTTCACTTCATCTTCGTCCCACGTTAAGTGCGCGAAGTTCTGACACTGCTCAAGGTAAGAGCAAGTAACGCCACCAGCGTTTGCATATACGTCGGGAATGATGATGACGCCTTTGTCGGCCAAGATGAGGTCGGCAGTAGGGGTGAGCGGTCCGTTTGCGCCTTCCACGACCAACGTGGCTTTCATGTTGTTCGCTTCTTCCTCGCCAACGGCGTCTCCGAGCGCGCATGGCATGACAATGTCGCAGTCAAGAGCGAAAACAGCAGTCGAACCCGCAACGCCTCGTGCAACCACTTCACCTATTCCTGTATCGCACACACTTCGTGCGCCTTCACGGAATGTTTTGTCGATAGCTGCAAGGTCGAGCCCCGCAGCTGAATGAATGGTGCCACCAACATCGGAAAGGCCAACGATGAGTGCACCACGTGCTGCAGCAAGCCGTGCAGCCCACGAACCAACTTGTCCGTAACCCTGAATGGCAATCTTCTTGCCTTGCAGCGAAGTTCCCATTTTGCCAAGCATGAGTGCTGCAGCTTCAACAACACCGCGACCGGTGGCAGACTCGCGACCAAGTGAACCACCAAGTTCAATTGGCTTTCCAGTGACAACGCCTGGAGTTGCGTGACCTACGCCAGTTGAATATTGGTCCATGATCCACGCCATAATTTGTGAGTTTGTTCCAACGTCGGGTGCAGGAACGTCTTTATCTGGTCCGAGGAATGAAGAAATTTCTGAAACGTAACGGCGAGTAATGCGCTCAATTTCACCGATGGAATAATCCTTTGGGTTAAAACAGACACCGCCCTTTGCGCCACCAAGCGGCAAGTTGGCAATGGCGGTCTTTAGCGACATACCCATTGCGAGCGCGATGACTTCTTCGCGATTCACTTCTTGGTGGTAACGAATTCCACCTTTTGCTGGGCCTCGAGTGGTGTTGTGATGCACCCGCCAACCAGTGAGTTGATCTCGCGAACCGTCGTCTCGTCGAAATGGAATTGCCACCTCGATGATTCTTCGTGGTGCGACGATCGTTTCGATCAGGCCATCTTCCAACTTCAACCACTCGCCGGCTTCGCGTACGCGAAGTTCTGCCGCTTCGAGTGCCGAGTAGTTCTTATATGACGCCATTGTCATATATTCCCCTTTCAGCAGTAGTGCTGAGCAGAGGTTAGACCACTTTGGGGTCTAGAGCAGACCGCGCAACAGTTGAAAACCGCCAAAGATAACGCCGCTAGAACCGATCATTGCTCCTGCAACCCAGCCGGCAATTTTCACAGGAACGAGTCGCATCTCTTCCTTGAACTCGAGGAATTCACCCCGCAGCTGGTTGATCTTTGCATCTAATTCGTTGAACCTCTTATCAAGTTCGTTGAACCGTGCTTCTATTGCAACGAAACGAGCGTCCATTTCATTGAACCGTGCTTCTATTGCAACGAAACGTGCGTCCATTTGATTCGCGAATGTATAAAACTGATTCCACGTCACTGGCTCGTTTCCGCGATCGCTTGATTGTGTATTCATATTTGTGACTATTACACAGGTCGTGCTTTGGTTGTCAAGCAGTAAAGTTCACCTATGTGCATCCTTTGCCAAATGGCTACTGCTGGGGCATCCGTAGTGCTGTCGGTAATTCCTTCGGTTTCACTCACATCCGACTCTTCTCCTCAGGACGTGCAAAAAACACCTGAGGTTCAGGCTTCAACCACCACGTGTAGAAAACAAGGCACAACCCGCACCGTTCAGAAGCAAAAGCAGACGTGTAAAAAAGTAGGCAAACGGTTGGTGTGGGTTACAAACAAGAAAACGGTGTCAACGGTGCCAACTGTCGAAGCGCTTCCAACGATGCCTGCTGGGGGCAGTGATCAAGCGGCATGCAGGCTTCGCGAGGCGCGCACGAAGAAATATCAGCCGTGGAATGTGGGCTTTCCGCGGGGAGATAGCTATGGCACTCCAACCTTGCCAACTTCTGGCCGCGTCAATGTTCAACTACTAGCGATTGAGTTTCCTGATGCTTTAGGAACTGCTGCCGAACTGACTGCAGCCGATGCACAAATTGCAGAATTTAATAAATGGTTTGCATTCACGTCGAATGGAGCTCTGTCGTTTAATTGGCAGTTTCCAAAACAGTGGTTTCAGATGTCACGAACGATTCCAAGCTATGGATTGCGGAAGGGCGACCGTGCAACGGTGATACCAATGGCCCAAGAAGTGGTGTCCATTGCTGACCCCACAGTGGACTTCACCAACTCGGACTTTGTATTCGTGTTGTTCCCGCGAAGCATCAAGCTTGTTTCACCCGATTTAGGAATGGCTAACTGGCGTGTTGAAACCAACGAAGGCCCTGTGAAGAATCTTTTCGGTGGATCTGAGTATTTCTATAACAACGAATATGACTTGTGGAGTTTCTGGATTCATGAGTGGGGCCACCCGATGGGTCTTGCCGGACATACTCCGCGGTCAAGCATCAGCATCATGGATAATCAAAACGGCAGTTCGGTCATGCTCAACGTGTGGGACACATTTTTTACTGGGTGGATGGGAAGCGATGAGTTGTATTGCATGCCCATCGAAGAAAAGTCCAAAGAAATCACGCTCATTCCGCTTGAACGATTACAACGTGGACCACGCGGGGTGATTATCCCCATCTCGGACACCAACGCTGTTGTTATTGAATCTCACCGCGCTGAAGGCTGGGGGAAACGAATGCTCGATAGCGAGTATGGACGTAAGTCTGGTAACTCAGGAACCGCCTCCTATGGAGTTTCGGTGTACTGGATTGATACAACTACGGACACCAATCGATATGTAGGAACTGACGGATTCATTGACAGTGACGCGGGTGATCGTTGGGCGGACAATCTTGTCCCAGCAGGAGTCTCGCGACCGTTTGACCTACTGATCAATGGCGACAAAGTGACGTATCGCGGCGTAACTGTTGAATTTGTTAAGACCGGTGATTACGACACAGTTCGCATCACGAAATAGGCGATAGTTCAATTGTTCAAGATAAGAGTAGGGTCTCGCTATGAGCATCCCCGACGACAGCAAAGAAAAAGAACAGATTCTTGACCTAAATAACGATGGTCACATTTCAGTGGGCGAAAGCATTCGTGCCGAAGCTGGATTACTGGAAGAGTTCACCAAAGAGCCAGCAAAGGCAAAGGGCATAAAAGGCTGGATCAACCGACTTCTTGGTCGTGGGTTAAACAAAATCGACAATCGATAACGGTGTAGCCATTTCGACATAGCGGCACAGCATGTTTGCCAGCCGCACTTGATCGATGGTCTTGCAATTCACATTCAGCAACTCTGGAGAAGCAACAACAACGGTTATTGCCTGAGCGCGACTCACTGCAACGTTGAATCGATTCTTGCTGTACAGGAATTCGAAGTTTCGTGGAATGTCGTTTGCGCTGGAGCTGGTATAAGACACCAGCACAATTGGGGCTTCGCTGCCTTGTGCTTTATCGACCGTGCCTACGCGCTGACGCAATGAGTCTTCGGTTACACCAAACGATGCAGCGGTTGAGTTAGCCAGCAATTGCCGGCGTAATTCTTGAACTTGGGCGTTGTACGGCGCGATAACAAAGATGTCGCGCGGTTCAATTGGGCGAGTTTTCCCGTGCTTGTCAGTGAATGGCTTACCGAGTACGGACGCATAGATTTTGACGACTGCAGCAACTTCAGCAACGCTGCGCACGGAACAACCTTCGTGTTGAACCGGTAGCCAAAACAAGCCTGATCCGCTGACTAATCCGCCTTCGCCAATGTGCTGATTTGCGCACGGTGGGTCGGCTTCAAGCTTTCCTTCGTACACCTGTTCTGAAATGAACTTGGCAATTTCTGGGTGCATGCGCCGCGTAATTCGAAGGAGAATTCCATATTCGGGCGGAACAACGTCGTGCCCTTGGTTGATGTGTTCAAGCCCAGAAAGCCCAGATGTACCCGGGTGTGAGGCACGCGTTGGTTGCTTTAGCTGCTGTGGGTCGCCAACCAAAACGGTGTTTCGAGCCGCAAGAGAAACTGCCAGGCTGTCGGCAAGTGAAAGTTGTCCGGCTTCGTCAATGATGAGGGTGTCTACAGAACTGCGCATGGCAGCGTTGGAAAACAAAAAGCTGGTGCCGACAATGATGTTGAAATCGCTTAGCGCAGCTGCAATCCTTTTGGCGTCCTTTACAAACTTGACGTCCACTCCAACCTGGCTGAACGTTGGTTGCACCTCACCATCTTTCGGTTTCACTGCAATGCGAACTGGTGAGTCATGGGTAAACCCGTGGTCGGATGCAAACCTTGCTATTTCACTCAGTAATTGATGCGCTGCAGCATGAGTGTTTGCGGTGATGCCAACACGATGTCCGCGCTTCACTAATTCGAGAATGGCATTTGCTGATGAATAGGTTTTTCCTGTGCCTGGAGGACCTTGGATAACTAGGTATGAGTTGTCTAGGTGATGGATTGCGTCCGCGATATCACTAGGAGATACCGCGAGGTTCTCACTGACCGTAAGCAAGTTGAAATTCTCGGTAAATCGGGGCGGAAGCAACCCGAGAATGTCGTGTGCCGCCTGATAGATCGTGAAGTCTTCTGCATTTACTAATTGAGCAAATTCGATAAGCGCATCTTCGAATTGAGTTTTCGAAAAGAACTCTTGTTCAAACACTGAAGTTGGGTTAATCGCATCAGCAGTTTCAGAGCGAATATCTAAATCGACGAAACCGTTATCAAGATCGATTGCAATAACTTTTGCTGAACCGGCGGCACCTGACGACAGTCCATCTTCTCGTGGTGGCCAAAAAGTAGATGACGTGAGGTTGGACCCGACGCCAATCTTGGTGATCTGAGTTGGATCAAATTTGAACCTACGGGTTGATTTAAAGCCCAACTTTGCCGATTTAGTAGTTCCAGAGTCCAACTGCTCAATGAATTTGAGACCGGCGAGTGCAGTTGGGCTGTCGTACAGCTCGTCATTTTCCATGGTGAGCATGTTGATGAATTCGTAGGTGTCTACTGCTTGCTCGCGTTTATGGAAATCGAGCAAGTCGGCCATAAGCCAACGGTGTTTATGGGTAGCAATGGTTTCTTCGCTTAACTCGGTGTCGAAACGAAACGTGTTTAATTGAGCAACGAGTCCTTCACCAATGTTGCCGTCGTCGCTCAGCGCTACGCGCAGATCTGGGCGAACCAGTTTGCGAAGTTCGTCTGGGTTGTCTGCAAGCTTGGCTTCAAGAATTTTGCGTTGAACCTCTAGCCAGATGCGAAGTTCGTTGGTGGAGTAGCAGTCGTTCATGTTGTACGTAGCAAGTTGGCGAAGGATGGAGACGTCGCCGTCCTGGCCGAAGTCGGCAGTATTTACCGATTGCAACCACTTCTCGTAGAACACAATGCTGAGGCCGCCATCGGACACCAAGTCGGTTCGATTGAACTTGTACAGCTGTTCGAGTTTCTTAATGGAGTATGACTCCACGCCGATGCGCATGGATTGGGTGACCACGCGGGAAAGGTCGCAAAACACACGCTCGCGAAGCAGTGCATTGAGTTCGGTTTCGCGGGTTGCGTAGCGAGTAGCTAAACGACGCAGTGCAGAGGGTTCGTAGTGGCCGAAGTGATACACGCGCATGTCTTCGAAACCCGGCATTGCTCGACGTTCATTGATGAAATCCAATACTTCGATTAGTGCTTGTCGTTCTTGTTCGGCAGTATGTGCCCAAATTTCTTTGTATTGGAACGAGCCGTCTTCTTCCTGCCAGGAAAATCCGTGTAGGTACTCAAGGCCTTCATCGGTTCGGTATGGATGGCCTTCGATGTCGTAGAACAAGTCGCCAGGGTTTGGTGTGGGGAGCAGGTTGAACCCGCGGAAGTCTTTAAGCGGAAGAAGAAATTCGGTCTCTGGCAGTGCATCGGCGTCGAGTTCGCGATTGACACGTGAGGTGTATTGCAGCTGAGCCTGGCGGCGCAAGCGATGCAGTGCTTCATCTTCAATGTCGGGAACTACGAGCGAATCTTCACTCGTAGCGAATTCCTTGAGTGTGAATATTCCGTGAGCATTCAGGGCTTCACGGTGGCCATTTTGTAGTCCTGCAACAAATGACAAATGGTCATGTTCGCGCCACCAACGTGTGCAGTCTTTGTTCCACCTGCACATGGTGCAGTTCTCGACTGGAACTGGCTCGGAATGCCCAGCAAATTGGTTGAGCACCTCATTTTGCAGAACTTCTTTAACGTGCCGGAAATAAGCAGAAACTTCAGAAAGACGAATTGACACCTTTCCTTCTTTTGCAGACCCGGTAACAACATGAATGAATTCAGGTTCAATACCTTGCATGTTGGTGAGGTGCTCTGCATACGAGCACAGCTGCAAAACCGCATTTACTTTTGCAATACGCGCAAGCTTGGTGTCTTCTGGTTCGAACGAATAGTTACCCAATTGGGAAGGCGTATCGGTGGCAACTAAGAAGTCGGCACGACCAACCCAGCCAATGCCGTTTTCCTGACTAAAAAACGTTGGTTGGTATACGGCGTCGGGGCCGTCGGCCAGTTTGTCTGCCGTAAGTTTGGCGCGTTCTTCCAATGCAGCAACTGTGTACGGGGCTGACTGATCGCGGTCGCTATCTAAGTTGACAATGTTGCGATCGAGAGTTTGTAAGTGAGTTTTGAGAGCTTCAAAATAAGCAGCCTCGTGTTCGGTGCCGTATTGACGAAGAATTTCAGACAGTTCGTCTTCTTCTTTTGACGGACGTGGCCCGCCCAACATTGCTCGATAGTTGAGCCACGAAACGTGTTTGCATGCAAGGTGATTTGCGAGGTCGGTAGGGCTGAGAACTACGGAAGCATCAATGTTTTGCATGTGATCGAAACTTAGTTCAGGGGTGTTCGGGTGGTGGCCACCAGAAACGCCTGAACATGCAACACATCCATTGTCTTGAGCAGGCGAGCACCAAGTTGGCTGAGGCGCACGTCGGTCATTTCGCGGAGTGTGATCTGTATCGGTACTCCGCGTGTCATGCCCGAAAGGTCAAGCGCTTCAGAGTCAGCAAGGGCAAAGTCCATTGCACTCAAGTTATGAGACCTAATGAGCAAATTTTCTGCGAGCATCAAATCGTCGTGGACCACCCACCCTGCGGGTACGCGAACGAGCCAGCGTCGTGAAAGACGGTGCAGTTGTGGTGCAAACTTCCAGCTCATGGCAATGTAAGCGAGCACCAGAGGAATGCCGAGCAAATAGTTTTCGCTTTGTACAGCATTTCCCAAAGTGACTAAAACTGTGGCAAATAGTGCCCAGGTAATCAACGTTGGTAAGACGACTGGTGC
Source organism: Acidimicrobiaceae bacterium (assembly GCA_947467375.1). Lineage (GTDB taxonomy): Bacteria > Actinomycetota > Acidimicrobiia > Acidimicrobiales > Ilumatobacteraceae > UBA3006. The sequence goes on from CANIHL010000011.1 coordinate 21,114, forward strand.
AGGTATGCGGAGTAAGAAACGTCGTTCGTTTCCATAAGCACCTGCTTGCACATGCGCTGATCCATAGTCTGCGGTAAACATCAACATCAGCGAGATGATTCCGCATGTAGTAACTGCAATATTCAGAGAATTCAATGACTCAGATAGCGCGTACACAGCTGAGTAGAAAACAACGATCGGCGCCAAGCATCGAACTGTGGTGAGTGAGATTGGGTGGTGGATCCAGGTTCCGATTGCCACCACAGCCCAAAGAATCCACGCAACAATGCCGAATCCGTTAGGGGCGAGTGCAAAAGCGATCCACAGCACCCGGATGGGCCAAGCAATGTGCGTAAGTAGACGCTGAATCACGCCACGAGCCTAGATGTCGAGGTGTTGACGAAGCGCAACCCCAACCTCGTCCAGAATGCTGGAGTCGAGGCGTCCCACAAATCGGCGAAAGCGTCGTCTGTCAATGGTTTGAATTTGGCCACAATAAATCGTGCCGGGGAGTTCATCAATTAAACCTGCCGGTATTCCAACATTTTGTGGGTAGTGGCGCTTTGGAATGGTGTGAGTGATTGGAACGATGCTGACAACTGGGCTGAATTGGTTGTGCAGATTATTGGAGACAATAAGTGCTGGCCGAATTCCTTGTTGTTCAGAGCCTTGAGCCGAGCGAAGATCGACAAAATACACTTCGCCGCGCTTTGGAAATGCGCTCATAGCGCCAGCTGCAATTAGTGAGTACTTGGCACAGCGTCAGATGCCGAAGGAAGACAAAGTTCGGCCCATGCAAGGGCTTCCTTTGCTTGCTCAAGGCAGCCTTCAATAAAAAGAAGTTCGTCTGCTGTGAAGGTATTTTCGCTCACCAGAGAAAGGATATCGGAGTAGTCCTCATTGATGTGCGTGCCTGGCCTGTGAAGGGGCGATGGTTCTGTTGAGCGTGTGATGTGCACAGGGGCAATGTAACCATTGGGTGTTGCACAGACGCTGTTAGAGCCGTAGTGCAGCCCACAAGTAATGTTGCATGTATGGCTGGTGGCGCAAAAGCAACAAAGAAGGACCGCGACCGCGCTGCCTTTTTGCGCGATGCCATCATCCTGCACAACGAACGCTATTTCGCTCACGATGCGCCAGAAATTAGCGACGCAGAATACGACGGATTAAAGCGCGAACTGCAGGCGCTTGAAGCAAAGTTTCCCGAAATCGTCACACTCGATTCACCAACATTGCAAGTTGGTGCGCCGGCAATCACCACGTTTGCGCCGGTTACACACCGCGCGCCAATGACCAGCCTGGATAACGCAATGGGGCCAGACGAATTGCAGGCCTGGGGCGAGCGCATGGTGAAGGGACTCGACAACGCACACATGCAGTTCATCTGTGAATTGAAGATCGATGGTCTTGCGATCAGCATTCGTTATGAAAATGGAGTGTTAGTTCAGGCGGCAACACGTGGTGATGGAAAAATTGGTGAAGACGTAACCGAAAACATCAAGACCATCAAGGTCATTCCACATGCGTTAACAGCGCCTAAAGGCGGAAGCATCCCCGAAGTGTTAGAAGTGCGCGGTGAGGTGTACATGCCAATTGTCGCCTTCGAACAATTCAAAGCCGACAAAGAACGCGACAACGAACAGCGCGTGAAGCAAGGAAAGAAACCAGAGTCGGTTCCTGCAAACCCACGCAACGCAGGTGCGGGAAGTTTGCGTCAGAAAGACCCTGCAATTACTCGCACACGAAACTTGGCTTTTTGGGCATATCAACTTGGAGAAACGCAAGGCGTTCCCGAGTTAACTAGCCATCACGAAACGTTGAATTATTTGCATTCACTCGGATTGCCCACCAACCCAGAGCGCAAGTTGGTGGGCAGTATGAATGACGTGAAGTCATTCTGTGATCACTGGGAAGCGCATCGCCACGACTTGGATTATGAAATTGATGGAGCCGTTGTAAAGCTCGACAGCCTTTCGCAACGAGAACAACTTGGGTTTACTTCGCGCGCACCGCGTTGGGCAATTGCCTACAAGTTTGCGCCAGAAGAACGAAACACCATATTGAATGACATTCAGGTTTCGGTTGGCAGAACTGGCCGAGTAACTCCGTTTGCCGTGCTGCAACCAGTGGTCGTTGCCGGTTCAACAGTTGGCATGGCCACCTTGCACAACCGCGAACAAGTTGCGCTGAAAGATGTGCGTCCTGGCGACACCGTTGTGGTGCGCAAAGCGGGCGACGTTATTCCTGAAGTGGTTGGGCCGGTTCTCGAAAAGCGCCCGAAGAATTCGATGCCGTGGAAGTTTCCTGAAACATGCCCGTGCGACGTGAAGTCCACCTTGGTCCAAATTGAAGGCGAGTCCGACACTCGTTGTGTCGAACCATCGTGCCCATTCCAGCGAGATCAGCGCATTATTTACTTCGCGTCGCGAGGGGGAATGGACATTGAAGGTTTGGGCGAAAAAACAGTGTTCGCTCTTTCCGACCTTGAGTTAGTCAGCGATGTTGGTGACTTGTATGCACTGAACCAAGAGCAGCTATTGCAAATTGAAGGCTTCGGCGAATTAAGCGCCACCAATTTGTTGGCGGGGATCAACAAGTCAAAGTCAAAACCCCTTCCCAAATTGCTGACGGCTTTGGGCATCAAGCATTTAGGACCAGCAGCGTCAGAATCGCTTGCAAAAACCTTCGGTTCGCTTGATCGCATTATGGAAGCCACCGAAGAAGAACTCAGCAACATTGACGGTGTGGGTGGAGTAATTGCGCAATCAATTGCAACATGGTTCAAGCAAAAGCCAAACAAAGCAATTATTGAAAAGCTACGAAAAGGCGGAGTGGAATTTGGCAATGTGGTCACCAGCGACTTGCCTCAGAATCTGGTTGGCAAAGCAATCGTGGTAACGGGAAGCGTGGAAGGGTTTACGCGCGACGAAGCAGAAGCGGCAATCAAAGATCGCGGCGGAAAATCCCCAGGTTCAGTAAGCGCAAAGACCTATTGCGTAGTGGTGGGCGAAGACCCAGGCGCGTCAAAAGTAACGAAAGCAACCGAGCTAGGCATTCCCATGATTCAGGCAGATGCCTTTCAGAAGCTGCTTGACACCGGCACGTTGTAACTTCGATAGACCACGCCAACTTTGCAGCAAAGATGGCGTGGTCTTGCTTGACAAACTAACTTGACACTTCAACTTGACCTATTCCACCCATAGTCGGAACTGAGTACGAGTAACCATTCCATTCTTCTTTGTAATAGACCGCGTCTTCTAAATAGCAGAGGTAGGTTCCCTCGCTTATAACGATCTCTGGGTTAGAACGATTTAGATCTTCCTCAACTTGTTGATTGAAGCCAGATTCATAATCGGAACATTCCATACGCACGTAGTTATAGAAATGCTTTCCGTTCCATGAGACGTACGGAACTCGAACAGTTGAAGTGTTTTCTGATTGAACACAGAAATACTTTCTATCCGAGAAAGCCCTAACGGTCAGGCTTTCGCGCGTGAGTTGAAATTGCTCGGAATCTCCATTTGCAAGAATTGGATAAGCACTTGTTCTGCATGTTTTCAGATCTTCGTCCACTTGAGCCTTGACTTGTCCTGTTCGCACATAATCAAAACTTCTCAATTTTGACACTGAATCGGCAGAATTTAGAGAAACGATGTATCGAGTAGAAATGGTTTTTCGGGTGGTCGGGTCAATGCCTCTCTGGTGATACATGTTGACAAGATCTTTATCTTCTTCAAAATAGTAAAGATCTTGTGACTCAGTCCATTGAAAACCATCAAGACGCCCTTCTGCAATTTTGCTGCGAGCACTATTGTCTTTCAACTCTTGACGAAAAATCTGCATGTAATCATCATCGGTTTCTCCGGAAACCAAATATCCAGATTCGGCCATACTCGTTGGGTCAATCAACGGCCTCTTGATGTTGCTGGCCAACATCAAATATCTCCTAGATCCATCTGTAGCAAGTCCGTCATTGACAAAAACCAGGTCACCTTGACCTGTTTCATCGTTTGTTCGTAAAAATGTGATTAAGCCGTTTGAGACTTTGGAACTAAAGAAAACTCCTGATGTAAAGGATCCTGAGATTTTTTGCTCAAATCCATCTTCAAAAGATCCAACAATCAAATCACGATCGGTGAGGATTACGACCCTCCCTTGACGGTCGGATACAACACTTAATACTTCATTCACTGAATTCAAGATCATCTCGGATTTGTCATTCAAAATGTTTCGTTGAATTATCTGGTACGAATCACTATCACGCGTTGATTTAGTTACAAGAAGAAATGACCCACCATCTGAACTTAGTAATCCTTCACCAGAATACGGCGAGTCTGCACGCTTGAAAGTTGCGCCACCTTCTGCTGAAATCAGTACTCCAATGTCAAGAGTTTCGTCGTCAGCTTTAGAATTTTCAATTGAAAGTAAGAGGTTTTCTGAACCATCTGATTCCGAAAGGACTGTAACCAGCTCATCTTGCTCAGATGCCCAAATCCGATTTCCATTTTTTAATGAATAAACTTCGAAAATTCCATTCTGATTCAATCCAGTGATCAATCGTCCATGATTTCTTGCGATTGCCGAGTTAATCGGAAAACTAAAACGGTTTAGCGGAGAACCGGTTAAGTCAACTTCAACAACCAAAGTAGAATCACTTTGTTGATCATCGATGACGAATAGACGGCCGGAGTTTAAGTAACAGCGCCCTACGCCAAGTCGTATTTGCGGAGTTCCTATTTTCTGCGCGTAGCAGGATTGATCGTCTTCAATGATGAAGGTATTTTTATCGGCAATGTAGGTAACAGATTGAATATCTTTCCCGCTATACAAAACTGTTGTGATGCCAGAATCCTTATCAATTTGACGCAATTCCTTGTCGGCACCCTGTTCGCCCCAAGTGTAGATAAGTCCATTAATTGAGAGAATTGACAACGTTGATCCATAGGCATCATCAATTTTTTCAAGGTATTGGAAATTTCCTAGATTGCTTCCGAGACGAGTCGTTGCGATGACTTGATCTGCTTCAATCGTTGCGAGAAAAACGTCGTAAAATTCGCCTTGATTTTCAAGCGCGATCCATTCGTCGGTATTTGCGGGCTCAGCATTTCCTCCGCCCTTAAGAACTAGAAAAGAAATGGCAATTAATATCAAAACTAGAGAAACTGCGACGATCAATTTTCCCCGTCCATTACCTGTGAGGAAGCTCTTATTGGCGCTAACAACGTTTGCTGGATCAATAGATTGGTCGGTCATGTGCCCCCATCCTTTTCGATATATTCAAGATGTATCCTGATTATGGTATAGCAAAGCTCACCTAGATATATAGGGGCAATCGTCGTTAATGGTCATTCCTAGTACGACTAGCAACCAAAATTAATTCATTCGGACAATAACTTGGCCTTACCTTAGGAGCTGAGCCAACTCGGCTGCGTGCGTTATCGACACGTATTTACGCACGTACTCCACAAGTTGACGCTGAAACTCAGCGCCATGTCCCTTATTGGCACATGCCAAATGGGCCAGTTCGTGCAACAACAACAGTTGAGTCGGCTTTGCCTTGCGCACTGCAATGCACCACTCGTCGCTAAATGCCAGCCCAAGCAAATCGCTCGACATTTTCTGTCGCACAAGCGCAGGTGGGTCTAAGTCTTCGTTTTCGGCAATGGTGGTAATCCATGCTGTTGCATCATTCATACTGAGTGCTCGCGTTGGAGAGCTTTTCTCAAGCGCATCTTCAGCCGCATACACACGCATCGCCTCGGAACTAGCCATTGCTGCCAGTTCCTAATTGTCGACTGGAATTGCCGAAACTATTGCGACCACTTGAAAACTGTTGTCCTGCGCGGTGGCCTGCACCAAAGGCTTCGCGGTCGCTGCGGTAATTACTGGTGTTGCTATGCAGGTGCGGGGTGTTCTGCACCATCACGCGTCGTGCGCGTTCGGCACGCTCAACGAGCACCAACCCAACACCAGGAGACTCTTTGGCAATGGTCTGGTGTTCTTTTGCAAGCTTTGCGCCAATGGCTTCGCAATACCCGCGCCACCACGAAGTTTTGAACCGGCGGTCACCAGAAGGAATAGACCGCGCCGCAAGTAAGTCGGCTGCGGTGTACAACGCTTCAAGCGAGAACAAATCATTTTCGGTGCCAAATGCAACCATGATGACTTGCGTTGGGTTCGGTTCCATCATGTCGCGGTACGAATGACAGGAAACCGCATTGGCGATATTCCACAACAGCGTTCCGCGCCGCACTCGATATTGGCCGGTGATGACAAAGGTTTTCGATTTGACCGTTTCGTTATCGAACGTGCGCTTACTGACGGAACTTTCGTCAATGTCGTACTTCTGCATTAAACGAAAGGCGAGTGTTAACGCGGTCTCTGCTTCGGCCTGAGGAGTGTTTGGATGGTTGGCTTTTTCCAGAATGGCGCGCACCTTGGCATGCAGGTTGTCGCGATTCGTCATGCCGTCAAGGTACTCAATGGGTGCGTGGTGGTATTTGTTTAGGCCATTTTGCGGGATTCAGCAATCGCTTCAGCGCACAATTTGTCGACGTGAGCGATATCTACATTTGATTGCTGAGCCATGTGGACTAACCATATGAGTGACTGCAGATTGGATTCAAAGTCGACTTGTGAACGAATGTTGGCACGTGCTGCCTGACGATTTTGACTCACCATCACGAATGTGGAGAGAAAGATTGCCTCAAGACTCACAATCATTGTGAGCAAGCCGAACGGATACTTATCGAACTGCAACGATGCACCAACTAGGCCGACATTGAGTGCAATCCAAATAACGAACCACACTGTATGGAGATAGACAAAATTCAGAGACCCAGCAAAACCTGTAATGCGATCTGAAACCCGGTCCTGTACTTCGCGAGCATGCTGAAAATGTGTCCGCTCATTTGTGACTTTCCAATGGGAAAGGCTGAAAAGCTTGCCATCTTCAATTCCGTCGGTTTTGTCAATGATGCGGCAGGCTTCGCAGGTGAGTGAAGAGTGTGGAGTGGTATTCGTCATGGGACAACCGTACGCCTAATTAAAGAGGGGATTCGGCACTCGATCGGCTGGTAGTTTTCATTGCTGGAAGAAACGAGGGTCGTATGGCATGGTTGAAGCGCAAGGATGCTGAACCAGTAACGCCTGTCCATCAACTTTCCGAAGAAGAATTTCAGTCCCTATCTCGCATTAGTGCATCCATGGATGCATTGCCACTTGGCGTTGTGGTGATGTCGAGTGATGGTTCCAATATGTGGAGCAACAGCGCTGCAGACAGCCTGTTTACACCGCAATCGGACGATCACATTTTGTTTGTGGACAGTCTTGAGGGACTGTTGAGAGAAGCGCTCAACGGCACAATCGGTCAAACAGAGCTCGAATTTGGTGACCAAGTGATTCGCTCTATTGAAATTGCCACGGTAATGCTCGCCGACGGTGGAGCTGCGGCAATTGTCGAAGACATCACGCAGCGGTTGATGATTGACCGTGTACGTACCGATTTCGTTGCCAACATCAGTCACGAATTACGCACGCCGATTGGCGCTATTTCGCTCATGGCAGAAAACCTCATTGCGGAAATGGGCGAGTCAGAATCTGCGCGACTGGCAGAAATCATTTTGAATGAAGTCACTCGTTTAAACGAGACCGTAAACGACCTGCTTGATCTGGCTCGAATTGAATTCGATGGACTTTCGAAGCGCGAGTCCATACACACTGCGCGTGTGATTGACGAGGCAGTTGGCCGTATTCGCAGTGCTGCACTTGCAAAATCAGTAATGATCGTGGTTGAAGACAATCCTGATATGTCGGTTATTGGCGATCGGGCACAGCTGGTGTCCGCGGTTGGAAACTTGATCGATAATGCGGTGAAGTACAGCGACCAGGGGTCAATAGTAAGAGTTGAGGTTCGTCGTGAAGATGGCCGCATGCTTATTTCGGTGGCCGACAACGGTCCTGGAATTGCTGCTGAACACCTAGGACGAGTCTTTGAGCGTTTCTATCGCGTTGATGATGCTCGCAGTCGTGGAACTGGTGGAACAGGTCTTGGTCTTGCAATTGTGCGACACATTGCGTTGTTGCATGGAGGCGATGCCAGTGTGACGTCTGAAGTTGGAGTTGGTTCCACCTTCACACTTTCTATACCCGCTGTATAAAAGCAAAAAGCCCGCCCCCAGCAATATGGAGACGGGCTCTTTGTTGTCAGAGGAAACTAGTTGTTGGATTCTCCAGCCTTTACTGGCTTGACCGGAGGATTGCCAAGCGCGGCAAGTGCCGAGGTTCGTGCTGATTGTGCTGCGGCTATTGCTGCAGAAAACGCTTCACGCGCTGCTTTCTTTGCAGCGTCTGTCGTAGCTGCCTCTCGTGCGGTTCGACGAGTCGCGTTCGCTGTGCGCATTGCTTCTGCGAACGTTTTTTCGATAGCGACTTTTGACTTGTTGTAACTAGTCAGCGCTGCACGGTACGTCTGAAGCGCTGTTGCATATGCGGCGCGTTGAGCAGAAGTTGGTTTTACGTCGTCATGTTTTTTGGGAACAGATGTTGACGATGTCGGTACAGATGAGGTCGGAATGGTTGTTGACGATGAATCGTCGGCAAGCGCGGCAGTTGCTCCACTTGACATGACGAGAGCGATGGTTGTGACCACGAGTGTTTTCTTTGCGAACTGCTTCATGTTGACTCCTTTGTTGGGGGCTTTCTTGTTCATCACCATAAACAATGAATTTGTGGAAATCCTGTGAATTGGGAAGGAGGGATGTGCGAACTTGGCCAGAGTTGTAGTTTTGATTTATGGCAGCTCAGCGGATTTTGGTAGCCGATGACGATGAGGCAATTTGCGACACCATTGAGGACGCTTTACACCTGGCTGGATATCTCACAATGCGTGCCAAGGATGGGCAAATGGCGCTTGATCGAGTTCGAAGCGACAGGCCCGACCTCGTCATTTTGGATGTGAACATGCCGAAATTAGATGGGTTCGAAGTATTGCGGAAAATGCGTTCACTCAGTATTACGACGCCTGCGATATTGCTGACCGCTCGGCATGAACGCGAAGACGCTGTTACAGGCCTGAAGCTTGGAGCAGATGACTATGTAAAGAAGCCATTTGGCTTGGAAGAGTTGTTGCTTCGCGTTGCGGCAGTCTTGCGTCGCGTAAACGGTGAGAGTGATTCCGCGTTGGTGTGTGGGACGATTTCGCTCAGTGTTGCACGGCACGAAGTCGTTTGTGCGGGAAATGCCATTGACCTATCACCTACCGAGTTCCGATTACTTGAGTATCTGATGGAAAATAAAAACAGAGTGCTGACAAAGCAACAATTATTAGATGCTGTGTGGGGAATTGATTTTGATTCCAGTACAACAGTCGTAGAAACATTTATTTCATATTTGCGAAAGAAAATGTCTCCAGAAATTGACAACATGCTCGTGACTGTCCGTGGAATTGGTTTCAAATTGGTAGACAGAGCGTGAAGATGCGATCTCGGCTGGCCCTATTGGTTGGCGCTGTATTCGTTTTCGGTGGGGGAGTAATTGGAGGATCGAGCGCGCTTATCGCTCGCCAGGAAGCCATTGACACTTTGGACGGCGTGCTCGGCGATGCGATCTCAAGTGTGAAAAATGATCCAGCACAAGATGTTTCGGCAGTGCTTGCAATTGCAGATTCGAGTCCGGTTCCGATTAGCGCGATGCTCTTCTTTGACGACAGCGAACCAGTTGTATTGGTGGAATCTCGCGATGGAACTGAAACCATAAAGCTTCCGCTATTCAGCATTGCTGAAGTCACGCAGGCTGCTGAAGAGCCAATGACTAAATCGGGGGAAGTGAAATTACGAATTGAAGCGTATTCCACGGGTAATGGCGAATGGTTGGTGGTTGGCACTTCATTGTCGAGTGTTAATAATCAATTTGGCAAGTCACTTATGCGAAGCATTCAGCTTTCCTTGCTGATTGCTCTATTTATGGTTGTCCTTGTGTATTGGTTAATTCGCCGTGCACTTCTGCCAATTGCCCGTGTAACACGTGATGCACAACGGATTGCAGAAGGCGATTTAGATCAAGAACTCGCACCTGCTGTCGGGTCTAGTGAAATTCGACAGCTTTCAACTTCTTTGCATGCCATGGTGAATTCGTTGAAGTCTGCGGTGGAGACGAGAGCACAATCTGAAGAATTAATGCGAGAATTTCTCGGCGATGCATCACATGAGTTACGAACTCCATTAACAGTGATTCGCGGATATATCGAAATTCTCAATAGCGGACAGGAACTTTCAGAAGAACAACGCGAACGTGCGATGAGCAGACTTGTTGGTGAATCGCAGAGAATGTCCCAAACAATCAATGACCTTTTGCTTCTTGCTGAACTAGGCGAAGTTCAGCAAGAAATGACAGAATCTGTTGACCTTTCTTTGTTGGCCGCAAATCATGTGCGGGATTTTTCAGAGCAACACAAAAACAGAATTGTGAAGTCAACAATTGCAGGCAATGTGATGGTCGCGGGAAACAGCGAGCAACTATCTCGGATGATTTCGAATGTACTCTCCAACATTTCGCGTCATACTCCCGAAGATGCTGAGGTTGACGTTGTTGTTTCTAAAATTGATGGACAAGCAATCTTGGTGTTTGATGATGCTGGTCCCGGATTGAGTGCTGAACTGTATGCACGCACGAGAGAGGGTTTTCAGCGATTTGACCGTGCACATTCAAAAACGGGCGGGGGCTTCGGTTTGGGACTATCAATTCTTTCGTCAATTGTGCAACGACATGAGGGAACGTTGTCCATGTCTGTAAGCCCACTTGGTGGTCTTCGCACACAGATAAGTCTGAAGTTGGCGAGATGATGCGACGCGTTGCAGTTGCTTTGTCATTGCTACTCGGAACACTTGTTGGATTAACAGCGCCAGCACAGGCCGCAACAACCTGTAAGGAAACTGGCGAAGGTTGCGCCGTTGGCATGATTGGCCCAGGCGGTGGCGTGGTGTTTTACGACGCTGGCTCACAGCAGTGGTGGGGTCGCTTTCTTGAAGCACGAATGGAGCCCAAGGCTTTCGGTTCTAACTGGGGACCACGCGAGTCGTTATATATAGATGGTCAAGATGGACTTTCTGTGGCCATGTTGCGACTGCGTTCCATGCAGATTGGAATGGGAGCAAACAACACGCAGTTGATGCTGGCAAAGTTTGGCGGTGAGAGCATTGCAGGAAAGATTCGTTCGGGCTGGAGCATTCCTTCTGCAGATGAACTTGATGCGTTGTACAACTACCTGAAACTTGGTGGAGTTGGCCGTTTCTATCGAGGAGTCATCTGGTCTTCATCGGAACAAAGCGCAACGTTTGCGTGGTACCAGCAGTTTCAAGATGGAACAAAGTTCACCGATGCAAACGGAATTATTAGGGGATTAAGCGGGAACAAAGACCTTGCTATGAGTTCGTATCACCAAGGTTCATTTGCTTCGCAAAAATTTGGCGTGGTGTCAGTACGGGCATTTCCTGCAGGTTCAGGAACGCCACCAACACCGAATGTCGTTTCATCAATTCGACAAAATGCACAGTGTTCTGCAGGTGTGAGCTGCGCAGTTGGCGATATTGGTCCTGGTGGTGGCGTGGTGTTTTACGATGCCGGTTCCATGCAGTCGTGGGGCAGATATCTAGAAGCTGCTCCTGCCAGTTGCGAAATTGCTGGAGTTCCATTTAAGCCAGTAGGTGGTGTGCAAGGTATCCATGCATTGCAAATTGATCGAGTGCGTGCAAAAGCAATTGGTATGGGTAAAGCAAATACCGATCTCATCGTTCAGAAATATGGGGCAACCAGGAGTCATGCTGCGGCATTGGTGCGTTCGCAAGCATGTAATGGGCTGACCGATTGGTTTTTGCCTTCATCGGGCGAACTGAACCTGGCTTGGCGAGTGCTCGCACAAAATCGGGTGAATCGCGAACCAACACCAGTCGGGGGTTTTGATATTGGCTACTACTGGACTTCGTCTGACTACAACGGGACGGAAGCGTGGACGCAGTATTTCAATGATGGTCAACAGTTCGACCGTGTGCAAACGTTGTCGGCGAACAAGCAAGCCCCGTATCGCACGTTTAAGGTGCGTGGAGTTCGTGCCTTTGGCTAAGTTGAGTGTGTGAACATTCCTGATGGATTGCGCTACACCCGACAGCACGAGTGGGTGCTGATTGATGGCGAGTCTGCACGAATTGGAATAACTGATCTTGCACAAGATGCATTGGGCAACATTGTGCATGTGCAATTGCCAACTGTTGGTCAGTCAGTTCAATCTGGTGCAAGTGTGGTCGAAGTTGAAAGCAGCAAAAGCGTCAGCGATATCTATTCGCCAGTGAGTGGCAGCGTGGTGCTTGTAAACGAGTCACTCGCAACAGATCCAGGACTAGTGAATTCAGACCCGTATGGGTCGGGTTGGTTGTACGAAGTGCAAATGTCGTACGACGAAACACTTGAAGGCTTATTGACTGCTAGCGAATACCGCGCACTCGTCAATTAGTCGGTATAAAACTTCCAGGTATACACGCGAACTTTGTTGTCGGCTTGATTGGTGAGCCAAAATTTAACCTTGCCTGTGTGTTCACCTTGCTTTAATTCTTCAATAGGCGCGCCGGCTTGCGGCAAGTAACTAATAGTGAAGTTGCCGGGGTCATAAATTGCGGTAGGCGGTAAGTCAATTTGAGCACCAGGTGCAGGAACAGTTCCACTCGTTACTAATTCGTCAAGACGAGTAGTTGGAAGTTCGATTCCGTCAATGAACATTGTTGCTTCGTAGCCATCAATGAAGTCGACAATGATTTGTGATTGCCGAAGAACTCGTTCTCCTTGTCCGGGAGAAATATTTTCAATCGCATCAGGCAGATTCGTAGCATCACGACCCGTAAGTCCAGTGTTCAATCCCATAACAAAAAGCACGATGCCTGCTGAAATCCCCATGCTGGCTAACAAAAGTTTTGGGTCAAGCTTCATGGCCTCTATTCTCGCTTATTTCTAGGGCTATCCGTTATTCATGCGGAGAGTAAAACGACTAGATTTAGTTCACACATGGCAGGTACAGATTCGATGATTGGCGCAGTACTCGCGCACCGATACCGCATAGATGCACCGCTTGGCGGAGGATCTGGGAATTCGGACGTATTTGAAGCAACCGATATTCGCTCGCGCAAAAAGTTGGTCTTGCGACTGTCAGCAGCAGAGACGCTTGTCGATCTGGAATCTGGTGTGCTTACCGCCACCGATGGTGTGGAGGTGTTTAAGCGCCAGACACAGATGCTCGCGGGGATGTCGCATGCATCGCTTGCTTCGATAGAGGATTGGGGCACAGAAACCATTGCAGGGACGCTGTATGTATTTACGGTTTTGGAAAGTTACAGCGGTGGAACATTGCGCCAAATATTGGATCGTGGTCGTCGCTTAACTCCTTCGCAAGCCCTTGTTGCAGGTCTAGATGTATGCCGCGCATTGCACTTCATTCATGGCAAAGGTTGGGTGCATGGTGACGTGCGTCCGGCAAATATTTTCATTGGAGATGACGGTCGAGTGCGCCTTGCCGGTCTTGGACTAAAGCGAATGGTCATTGCCGAGAAGATGAGTGTTGAGCAAGCCAACTATGCAGCGCCAGAAATTGCTGCAGGTGAACAACCGAGTGCACAAAGTGATGTGTACTCACTTGCGACGACACTGCTTGAGTCAATTACTGGCGCCTTGCCGTTCAGCGGTGACACTGCTGCAATCACGTTGTCGAATCGTGTTGGAAAACTGCTACCTGTTTCTGCAGATCTCGGACCAATTGCAGCTCCGCTTGAGCGCGCTGGACGTCCAGATTCCGCCGAGCGATTCACCGCACTGGATTTTGGAAAAGCGTTGGCAGGCATTGCAGAAAAGATGCCACTTCCAACGCCAATTGAACCACTTGCTGCAAGTTCATTCGCTCAACTAATTGAACAAAAAGAGGCAGAGCACACGGGTGAAATTGCACGTCCAAAAATTGATGAAACACAAGATGTGACGATTCCCATTGCTGCAGCAGTCGATCCATCAGGATCAATGCTGAAAATTAAAGACGGCACTCAGGAAACTCCAATTGTTGTTGCCTCCGAAGGCGAAGTGCGCCGGCATAAGCGCCTGTGGGTGATTGGCGCTGTGATCGCACTAGTAGTCGCAGGCGTAGTTGGCTTCCGTGTTGTGGTGAAACAAGCACACACCATTCCGCCGCTTGCCGGAATCATTGAAGGCGAAGCACGTAACTTAATTGCGTCAAATGGATGGACAATTGTTGTTACGTCAGAACGCAACGATGACATTCCTGCAGGGTCTGTAGTTCGAACTGAACCTGCTGAAGGATCAAAGTTGAAGGAAGGTCAAACGCTGACCATCGTGGTTTCAGAAGGACCAACGTTTGCAACACTGCCTGATGTTTCTGGAGCAGAGTCGCAATCGGCAATCGATCAGCTCACCGCACTTGGTCTTGCTGTTACTCCACGCGATACTGCAAGCGAAGATGTTCCTGCAGGAATTGTGATCAGCTGGAATGTTCCAGAACAGCCCGGTCTAAATCCTGGAGATCAATTACTGAAGGGAACAGCAATTGATTTGCTGGTTTCTGTTGGACCAGCACAGCGCGAAGTTCCAACAATCGTTGGACTCAAGCTTGAAGATGCACAAAAGCTTGTTGCAGATTTGGGATTGACATTGGTTGAGACTCCTGCGGCAAAGAGCAACGGCGCCGACAAGGGTTTAATTGGCGCACAATCACCAATTCCTGGTGAAAAAGTGGCGCGCGATACCGGTATTGCGTATTCAATTTCGCTTGGTCCAGACTTAGTGAAGCTTCCATACCTTGTTGGAAATCACCTAGATACGGTGCAAAAGCGCTTGCAAGACGCTGGCTTCGTTGTGGGAAGTGTCACAGGCAATCAAAAGAGCAAGTTGAAGCAAGCCTTGATTGCTGGAAAATCAGTGAAAAATAATGCGATGGTGGCACGTGGTGCAACTGTCGATCTTGTCTTTCCGTAATCGATAATTGCATCTGAATATCCCCTCGTCGTAGTCCACGCAAGTACGGTGTAAGCCGTGCAACGTGACGAACATCTTCCGCCTTCTGCACATAATGAGCCTGGGGTAATTGACTCTGGTGGAGTTGACGAAATCTCGGTCATTCCGTGGTCTGCGCTGCTGAAGCATCGCATTACCAAACGAGTCGGACTCACTCATCGCAAAGCCACGCTTGGCGTGTTGCTTGCCAGTGTGTTCACGGTGAGCTTCACCATCACGTTGTTAGTGGTGTCGCTTAAAACCGTTGCCGACGACTTGGGCAGCACGGTCACCATCATGAGTTGGACAATTACTGGTCCGCTTCTGGCGTTCGGCGTAGTTGGCCCGGCATTTGGCAAAGCAGGAGACCTCTGGGGCCACAAGCGAGTGTTTGTTTATGGGCTTGTAGGCGCAGCCATATTTTCTTTAGCAAGTGCCTTCGCATGGAACGACATTTCGCTCATTGGGTTTCGCACGCTCAGCGCTGCATCGGGTTCGGCAACTGGTCCGGCTGCGATGGCATACATCAATCGAATGTTTCGTGCCGACGAGCGAGTCCGTCCACTTGGCTATTGGAGTTTTGTAACGGCAGGTGCTCCGGTAATTGGTGTTGTTGCAGGTACACCACTTGTTGAAATATTTGGGTGGCGAGTGATCTTCTTTGTTCAGGCCCCGTTGAGTTTGCTTGGAGCATTAGTTTCGTGGCGATTGTTGCCAGAAACTGATCGTCGCGACAATGTGCGATTTGATGTGAAAGGTTCACTCACGCTTGGCGCTGGTGCTGTGCTTATCTTGCTCACTATCAACCGTGGTAATTCGTGGGGTTGGACAAGCCCGCAAACGCTTGGTGCCGGAATCGCAGGAATTTGTGCGTTGTTATTGTTCTATCGAGTTGAAACAGTGGCAAATGATCCGTTGATGCCAGTGAAGTGGCTAAAAACTCGCAACGTTGCATTTCCTGTTGTCACTCAAGGCCTCATGAACATGGCGTACATGGGCAGTTTCTTGTTGGTTCCACAGATGCTGGAAAATGCTCTGGATTATTCGCCATCTCACATTGGTTGGCTCGTCATTTCACGACCGCTGACGTTTTCGCTGATTGCTCCATTCGCAGGATTTTTCGTGGGCAAGCTGGGCGAACGTAAAACAGGAATGCTTGGCGCATTGATGATTCTTCTCGCAATGGTTGCGCTGATCTCGGTGCAGTCGCCAAACAGTGATTGGAAAGTGGTGCTTGGACTTTCACTCACCGGCTTCGGCATGGGAATTGCAGCGCCTTCGTTAACAGCACTTCTTGCAGCTTCGGTGAAAGAAAGCGACATGGGAGTAGCAAGCGCGATGCAGCAATTGATGTCGCAGATGGGTGCGGTACTCGGTGGAGCACTCATGATTGCCGTGCACGACATTACGGAAAGCAGCGGAAAAGTCGTGAGCTACTCGTATGGATTGCTTATTGGCGTAGTTGCCACCATCGCTGCAATTATTACTGCGAGTTTGGTTCGTTCAACCGAAAACTAAAGGGTTGATGTGATGGCCATAATTTCGGCCGCAACCTGATCTGCCAAGTCATCCTTTGGCATTGCACTTTGCATTTGCATCATTTTGGTCATGTCGCCTTCGACCTTGACTTTGCCTGACAAAAACGCCTGCATTCCTGCTTGCGGGTCTTGCTCAAGAAAAATTGCGCGAGCAGTTGCGTAATCTGTGGTCACCGTGAGGTCTGGGGAATCGAGATGGCCCAAGTCCATTACGAGTTCACCAGATGACGTATCAATATGGCTGTGAATGACTCCGTCGCCAAATGGCACATTCTTCACCACTTGATTCATGCGAATTGACACGGGAATCTTTGGCGCTTGGCCTTCAAACTTGGTGCGAATGAGCCGTGCTTCGGCAATCCATTCAGGGGAGAGAAAGGGGTTTGGCACGTGACGCAGGTTAGTTGTTTGCTGCGCGAATTGCATCTCGTGTGTCAATTGCAACAGCACGACTGGCTTGAGCGAAGTCTTCGCCACTGCTGGCGTATAACACTGCACGCGATGAATTGATGATGAGGCCTGTTCCTTCATCATTGCGACCCGCGCGAACGGCTGAAACGATGTCGCCACCTTGAGCGCCAATTCCCGGAACGAGGAACGGCATGTCGCCAACAATGCTTCGTACTTCAGCAAGTTCTTGTGGGTACGTAGCACCCATGACTAGTGCAGTGTCGCCGATGTCGCGCCATGTTGACGCAGCGGCAATCGCAACATGCTTGTACAGCGATGTTCCATTCACCATCTTCGACTGAAACTCGCCGCTACCGCTGTTAGATGTTCGACACAGCACGATGGTTCCTTTGCCTGCAGTTTGCAGAAATGGCATGAGTGAATCGGTGCCCAAATATGGGTTAACGGTGACAGCGTCTGCTTGATAACGCTCGAATGCTTCGCGTGCATACAACGCAGCGGTGTCGCCGATGTCTCCACGTTTGGCATCAAGGATTAACACCACGTGTGGGTATTGCGTGCGAATGTGGTCGCACACTGCTTGCAGTTGTGCTTCTGCGCCAACAGCAGCGAAGTAGGCAATTTGTGGCTTGAAGGCACACACGGTGTCGGCGGTTGCATCAACAATGTCGATGCAAAACTTTTGAATACCGAGTGGGTCATTCTTCAGTTGTGCAGGAAGCTTGGTGAGGTCGGGGTCTAGCCCTACACAAAGTGCTGAATCAGATTTCGCCCAGGCGGCATTGAGCTTTGAATAAAACGACATGTTCAGTTTCAGTCAGCGATCGAAATAGCGCCAGTGGGGCAGAGCTCTTCGGCAGCAGTTACTTGAGCGCGAAGTTCTTCGCCTGGTTCTTCTTGAAGGATGTGCAGCATTCCATCGTCGCGAATTTCAAACACAGTTGGTGCTTGGTGCACGCATCCACCTGTTGACGCGCACATGTCGAAATCTACGGTTACGCGCATGCCTCAACAGTAGTTGAAGGGCTATTTGTGTTTGCGAGTTGCCTCGTGGCGTTGAAACGCGCTGAGTACTGCACGAAGCGACGCTGTAATGGTGTTTGGGTCGATGCCCACGCCCCATCGGTTGTGACCACTGTCGTCGCCGGTTTCAACGTAGGCAACTGCGGTGGCTTGCGAACCCTGACCTAGTGCGTGCTCGGTGTAGTCCTTCACGTCGAGATGCCCACTGAACTGACCACGAATGGCATGAACAAAAGCATCAATAGGTCCGTTGCCCTTGCCGATAAATGTTTGTCGGGTGCCATTGATGTCGATTTGAGCGGAGATCTCGGTATGACCTGAGACTGACTCACTCTTGAGTTCATGACTTACCAAGTTGTATGAAGGGAATTCAGGCAAGTATTCGTGTTTGAATGCATCCCACAACATCATTGGGCTAATTTCCGTGCCCGAGTCTTCGGTGATGTGTTGAATGTTCTGCGAGAACTCAATTTGCAAACGACGAGGTAGGTCGAAACCGTGTTCGGCCTTCATGATGTACGCAACGCCACCCTTACCCGACTGGCTGTTCACGCGAACAACAGATTCGTATGTTCGGCCAACATGCTTTGGGTCAAGCGGCAAGTAGGGAACACCCCACTGGTCGTAGTTGTCGGAAAGAGCCTCGAAGCCCTTCTTGATGGCATCTTGATGGCTGCCCGAAAACGCGGTGTACACCAAGTCACCAACGTATGGCTGGCGCTCTGGAACAGGAAGGCGATTGCAATACTCGGCATCGCGGCGTAATGCGTCAATGTCGGTGATGTCGAGTTCTGGGTCTACGCCATTGACAAACAAGTTCATGGCCAACGTAATGAGGTCGACGTTACCCGTGCGCTCGCCGTTGCCGAACAACGTTCCTTCAACGCGATCTGCTCCTGCCATCACGCCAAACTCGGCAGCTGCAACTGCGCATCCGCGGTCGTTGTGTGGGTGCAGCGAAATAATCACCGTGTCGCGTTTGGCAATAGTGCGAATAAACCATTCAATAACGTCGCCATACACGTTTGGCGTGTAGCACTCAACTGTTGCTGGCAAGTTCAAAATAAGTTTCTTGCTGCTATTTGGTTGAATAACTGCCATCACCGCTTCGCAGATTTCGATAGCAAACTCTGGCTCGGTGAGCGTGAAGCTTTCTGGCGAATACTCGTATCGAACATCGGTGCCTGGAAGCAGGTGCTCCAAGTCTTTGCACAACTGCGCAGCCTTCACCGCAATGTCAATTACGCCTTGCTTTTCAAGTCCGAACACCACACGGCGTTGCAGAGGGTTGGTGGAGTTATAGAAGTGCACGATTGCGCGCTTCACACCCTTCAAGCACTGGTATGTGCGCTTCAATAAGTCTTCGCGGCACTGCACCAATACTTGAATGGTGACATCGTCTGGAATGAGGTCTTGCTCAATGAGCAAGCGAACAAAATCGAAATCTGGCTGCGATGCAGATGGGAAGCCAACTTCAATTTCCTTAAAACCCATTTTCACGAGCGTGTTGAACATGCGCAGTTTGCGCTCTGGGTCCATTGGATCAATGAGCGCTTGATTGCCGTCGCGAAGGTCGACTGAACACCACAGCGGTGCCTTGGTGGTGACGTTGTTCGGCCACGTGCGGTCCTTCAGCACCACCGGGATAAACGGTGTGTACTTTTCGAATGGCATCTTTTTTGGAGTTACGGGCTTTGGGGCCATGTTGCGTTTCTTTCTCGGTAATGAAAAAACCCCCTGACCTTTCGGTTCAGAGGGTTTCGGCGACAGCGGATATGGGGCTGGCGCCGTTATGTA
>CANIHL010000012.1 GCA_947467375.1 Acidimicrobiaceae bacterium
AAGCGCCAACACTGTGGGACGTGGACTTTGGCACAGCGGTTGCACAAGCCGAACTTGAAGACCGCGAGCGCCCTGGTGCGTATCACTCCATCAACTTCGCACGAACCGATGGCACTGGCAACGTCACCATTGCCACTACTCGACCAGAATTAATTCCTGCGTGCGTAGCACTCGTTGCTCACCCAGATGACCCGCGTTATCAGCCACTGTTTGGCAAAACTGTGCGCACTCCGTTATTCGATGTTGAAGTTCCTGTCGTTGCACACGAACTTGCTCAAATTGACAAGGGCACTGGCATTGCCATGATTTGTACATTCGGCGACCTCACCGACGTCATTTGGTGGCGCGAACTTAATTTGCCAACTCGGCCAGTGATTGGTCGCGACGGCCGCATTGTTGCCGACATGCCTGACTGGATTACGTCAGCAACAGGAACTGCAAACTACGCAGCACTCGCTGGAAAAGGCGTGAAGCAAGCGCAAACAGCAATCGTTGACATGCTGCGCACAAGCGGCGACATGAACGGCGAGCCAGAGCCAATTACTCACCCTGTGAAGTTCTTTGAAAAGGGTGACCGCCCACTTGAAATCGTGACTAGCCGACAGTGGTACATCCGCAATGGTGGTCGCGACGAAGTACTGCGTGCTGCATTGTTGAAGCGTGGCGACGAGCTTGCATGGCACCCCGACTTCATGCAACACCGCTACACCAACTGGGTTGGCGGGCTGAACGGCGACTGGCTCATCAGTCGTCAGCGTTACTTCGGAGTTCCGATTCCGTTGTGGTATCCACTTACCGCCGCAGGCGAACCTGACTTCAATAACCCAATCATTCCTAGCGAATCAGACCTGCCGATCGACCCAAGTTCTGACATCCCTGCCGGCTTCACCGAAGCACAACGCGGAGTCGTTGGCGGATTCATGGGCGAACCAGATGTCATGGACACATGGGCAACATCGTCACTCACTCCGCAAATTGCGGGCCGTTGGATTGACGACCAGAATTTGTTTAACAACATCTTCCCGATGGATGTTCGCCCGCAAGCTCACGACATCATTCGTACATGGTTGTTTGCCACCACCGTTCGTTCGCACTTCGAGCACAACATTGCACCATGGAAGAACGCTGCGTTGTCGGGATGGATTCTTGATCCAGACCGCAAAAAGATGTCGAAGTCAAAGGGCAACGTCGTAACACCAATCGATTTGTTTGAGCAGTACGGCAGCGATGCAGTTCGCTACTGGGCAGCAAGTGCTCGTCCTGGAGTTGATACCGCATTCAGCGAAGACCAAATGAAGGTCGGCCGCAAACTTGCGACAAAATTGTTGAACGTCACCAAGTTCGTACTCGGCTTCGGTGAGGCAAACCCAACTGCCACTCCAACAGAAGCAGTTGACATTGCCATGCTCGCCCGCTTGGCATCAGTTGTTGACGAAGCAACTACTGCTTTCGAAACATACGACTACGCGCGAGCGCTCGAGAAGTCCGAATCATTCTTCTGGTGGTTCTGTGACGACTACGTAGAACTCGTGAAAACTCGCGCATATTCGGAAGGCGCTGGTTCAGATTCTGCTCGCGCAGCGTTACAACGCGCACTCAGCACACTGCAACGATTGTTTGCACCGCACATTCCATTTGCAACCGAAGAGGTGTGGAGTTGGTGGCAAACCGGAAGCATTCACCGTGCAACGTGGCCAACACGTGCAGACTTGCTCGGCGGAACAACCGATGTTGAATCAACCGAAGACTTGCTCGATGCTGTGTGCAACGTGCTCGCTGTCATTCGCCGTACCAAAACCGAAGCAAAAGTTTCACAGCGCGCCGAAGTTGAACACGTGCTCGTTTCTGCAACTGATACTCAAGTATCACTTTTGCAATTGGGTCTCGTTGACTTGCTGAACGCTGGTGTTGCTCAAAAGATTGAGTTCGTCGCGCATGCAAGTGAGCACATTTCAACAACTGTTCGCTTGTTGGCCCAATGACCAAATACCGGCGCCCGCGCTCGCACTATGCGGTGCTCATATTCAACATTGCAATTGCCGCTTCATTGCTCATCGTTGGTGGTGGCCTGTTGTATGCAGGCCAGCGACTAGGTGCTCGTCAAGTTGTCAGTTTGAATCGTGGCGACGGCGTAGCCGTCAACGAAGACGCCAATATCGCTCCATCAGACCAATGGAACCTCAGCGAGGGCGACCTCGACGCGAAGAACTTCCTCCTCACGGGCTCCGACAACGGCAGCTGTGTAGACCCAAATTCCCCATATGCAGGGGCTTTTGGTGACCGCACATCATTTGGCGAACGCAGCGACACCATCATGATTATTCGGGTCAACCCGAAGGACAACCAAGCCGCATTTCTCTCGTTTCCACGCGACCTGTGGGTGAAGATTGCAGGATCAACACGATCGAACCGAATTAACACTGCATTCGAACGCAAGAACCCCAACACGCTTGCTGACACCATTTATCAAAACTTCGGAATCAACATTGATCACTACGTCAACATCGACTTTTGCGCCTTTAAAGAAATCGTGGATGCCGTTGGTGGAGTAAAGGTTCCATTTCTCTACGAAACCCGAGACAAGAAAACAGGTCTGTACGTTCCAGCACCGAGTTGCTTTGAGTTCAGCGGTGATCATGCACTCGCTTATGTGCGTTCACGCTCGGGTTATTCGTATTTTGACACCGCAAAAAATGCATGGGTTGCAGATGGAACTTCCGATCTCGGGCGAATTAGTCGCCAGCAAGACTTCATCCGCCGTGCAATGCAGCGTGCGCTCGACAAGGGATCATCAAGTCCCAAAGTTGCAAATCAACTCTTAAATGCAGCATTAAAGAACGTCATTACCGATGACCGGCTTACTCCTATCACCATGTTGCAACTTGCTCAAGCAATGCGCAATTTGAACACCAGTGGAATTCCTACATACACAGTTGAAAGTTCCGGTCAAATGATTGGTGACCAAGCTGTACTTGTTCCGCGAA
This sequence comes from Acidimicrobiaceae bacterium, assembly GCA_947467375.1. Classification (GTDB taxonomy): domain Bacteria; phylum Actinomycetota; class Acidimicrobiia; order Acidimicrobiales; family Ilumatobacteraceae; genus UBA3006. The sequence goes on from CANIHL010000012.1 coordinate 2,985, forward strand.
TTCAAAACGACACCATGCGCGAAATTCTTGCGCTGTTTCAAGGCAAGGCAAGTTTTGCAACACCTGGTTCTGCTGCGAACAATCCTTCGCCAGACGCCACTTCTGCCGAAGGAGCCATGGGAGCAATTATTTCCACTGTCGCCTATTTGAATACACAACCAAGTAACGGTGTTACGCCTCCAACAATTCCTGTTGTTGCACCAGAACAAAACACCTATGGCGTTTCGCCACCTAACGACCCAAGCTGTCGTTAGTCAAGCACGCGACGCATAGCGTCGGGAATATCACTAGGACCACTCACTGTTGTAAACCGTGCTCCAACAGCATCGGCAAACGCTCGCGCCTCTGCATCATCTTCTAATGGTGCAATCACCACAAGTTCGTCCAACGACTTCGCTGCCGCTCGAGCATCGCCATCTACTGTTGCTCGACAATCAGACAACAACACGGTGATTCGCCTGGATGCCCGCGAACGCGCAAGTTGCTCGCGCGATGCATGCAATGCTCCAGCCAAGTCGGTTGTGCCAAACCCCCGAAGCGCAAGCACGGTGTTCACCACGTCATCGCCAGACTTATGAACGTCTTGTGACTTCGCCGCAATTACGTCTTTTCCGAATACCAGCACGCTGTAGTCAGCTGGCTCACGGGCAGCAATAGAGGCTGCAGCCATTGCCGAATTGGCAAGTGGCTTGCCACCCATTGAGCCACTGCGGTCCACCACAAGGCTGATGGCTGTTCCTGGCTTCAACCATCCACGCACTCGCAACTCATCAGCATCTACAACACCAGTTGCGCGCAATTCGTTTAGCGCATCCAAGCTTGCATCAATATCAATGTCGCCAGCATCGGGTTGATATTTGCGCAGCGACATTTTCCCAATTCCGCGCGGTCGAGGTTTTCCACTTTGTGCCAGTTCAATCAAAATTCGTCCGGCAAGTTTTCGTGCGAGTTCACGTAATGCAGGGTCGGTTGCAGCTGTTAAGTCGGCAAGCATCGACAACGTTTCATCTGGCGAATTCTGCATCGCCTCATCGAAAGCAACTTCGTCAAGTTCGCCAACTTCAGGAGAGATCTCTTCAAACCCTGAATGCTTCGACAATTCTTTGCGCGATGTGGTGCGCTTGCTTGCCTGCTGCGCTGCCTGTTCGGCCTGCGCGCCTTCTTTCACTAATGGGAGTTCGTTGCCCCAGTCGGGGCGCCAACTTTTCCCGCGTCGCCGTCTTCCGGCTTCACACCAAACACATCCGCGAAGATTTCAGTAATCACTTCTTCTGCGGTGCGCACATTTCCCTCGCGCAACTTCACCCGACCTGTAAGCGCCACAAGCGCACTGTCTAAGCCAATCGCAGTTGTTTCAACTGATGCATTGCGCATCGCCGACAAACTTGCAGCCACTACTGCGGTGTCAATGGCACCACGGACCGATGAACCAAAACGCAAATCGGAATGATTACGAGTACGTCGCACCATTTCCACAACTAATGCCACCCAGTCACGCGACACCTTTGCCTTGCTGTTCTGTTTTGTGGTTTCGCGAATCACGATTTCTACTTCGTCTGCTGCGCTTTGATATGTCATTGCAACGCGACATACACGGTCATATACCGCACTTGAAATACGCGCTGTGCCCACTGCATCAAATGGATTCATCGCTGCAACAAGCCGGAACCCAGCAGCGCTTTTCACGGTGCCAAGACGCGGAACCGTAATTTCACCTTCGCTCATCACAGTGATGAGCACGTTCAACGTTTCTTCCGGAATGCGATTGATTTCTTCTACATACAACAACGAACCATCACGCAATGCCGACACCAGTGGTCCATCAACAAATACGTCGGCGCTGTAGCCATCGGTCAGCACTCGTGCGGGGTCGAAGTGCCCAACCAAACGTGCTGGCGTAAGTTCTGCATTGCCTTCAACGAAGGCGAAACCTACGCCAAGTGCTTCGGCAACAGACCGCAAAAGCGTTGATTTTCCTGTACCTGGAGGGCCTTCTAACAAGATGTGGCGACCACCATGCAATGCAGCGACGACAAGTTCTAGTTCGCGCGCGCGACCAACAACCGAAGCTGCCGAAACGCGAAGAACGTCGCTTGCCGACGCTGCTGCCATGAGTGTGACTAACTAGTCGAACTTAATAACGCCACGGATGTTTTCTCCGTCGCGCATTGCTCGGTAACCCTCGTTGATGTCGCTCAGTTTGTATTCCTTGGTGACAAGACCGTCGAGGTCGAGCTGACCTTCGCGATATAGACCCATCAACTTTGGAATGTCCGAGCGTGGGTTGCCCGAACCAAACAACGAACCAACCAACTGCTTTTCCATCAACGTCAGGTCGAGCAAGCTCATGCCTGCACCGAACTCAGTTGCTGGGTGAATGTTGGTTACAACAACACGACCGCGCTTTGCAGTGAGTGCCATCGCTTCGTGAATAACTGCGCCGTTTCCAACGCCCATGGTCATGATCACTTTGTTGGCCATGGTTCCCCATGTGAGTTCTTGCAGCAGTGGCAATGCTTCAGCCATTGAGTTTGCAGTGTGTGTTGCACCGAACTCCATTGCCTTCTCACGCTTGAATTCCACTGGGTCAATTGCAACGATGCGCTTTGCACCAGCAATACGAGCACCCTGAATTGCGTTCGCACCAATTCCGCCGGCACCTACAACGACAACTGTGTCGCCAGGTTTTACTTCAGCGGCGTACACGCTTGATCCCCAACCGGTAACTACACCGCAACCGAGCAAGCACGCGCGGTCAAGAGGGACATCCTTTTCAATCTTGATGCAACTTGCTTCGTGCACAACCGTGTGTTCAGCAAATGTTCCAAGCAAGCACATAATGCCAACGTCTTTCCCGCCGGCATGGTGACGCGATGTTTGGTCACTGATTTGCTTTCCTGTTGCCATGAACGCACCAAGGTCGCACAAGTTTTGATGTCCAGTACTGCAACTGACGCAACGACCACATGACGGAATGAACCCGAACACCACGTGATCGCCAGGTGCTAGCCAACTGACGTTCGATCCAACTTGTTGAACAACTCCAGCGCCTTCGTGGCCACCGATAATTGGCAATTCGAATGGCAAGTCACCCGTAACCAAGTGCTCATCGCTGTGACACATTCCAGAAGCGGCAAGTTTGACCAACACTTCGTTTGGACCTGGCGCATCAAGTTCAATTTCTTCGATTGTCCATGGAGCATTCAACTCCCACAACACTGCTGCCTTTGTCTTCACACTGACCCCCTCGTCACGGTCGCCAGGCGCAGGGTGCGTCGGCGAGATACTGGCTCTATTGTTGCCCAGCCATCGGCGCTGACGCTACCCCGAGCCCGCAGCCTGAGTACTGTGGACGGTGATGGACACCACAGCACCACTAGCCGTAGATACCGCCCAGGCCCAGACTGCAAGCCACAACAGCGTTTCCTCGGCAACCACCACACCGCACATCGTTGAAGAACTCCTCGTTGAGGAAATTTCTATCGACGGCATGTGTGGCGTGTACTAACTCGCAGTCGCTTCACCATGACCGTCACCCTGGATTCAGCGTGTGAGTTGCACCCTCAAGTTGCACTTCGCCCAGAACCCTTCGGCGCACTTGCCTATCACTACGGCAATCGCAAACTTGTTTTTTTAAAACACCCAGACGTTGTAGCTGTGCTGCGCGATGTAGCAGCACACGACACACTCGCTGACACCTTGGTTGCGCACAATGTTGCGCCAGAGCGTTGGAATTCATTTGTGAGCGCACTCAGCTCACTTGAGACATCGGAGATCATTCGTGTCCGTCAGTAACTTAACCACACAACTCAAGGGCGGGCTTGACGCGCCAATTTGTTTGACATGGGAACTCACCTATGCCTGCAACTTGCAGTGCATCCATTGTTTGTCCAGCAGCGGTCGTCGCGACCCTCGCGAGCTCGACACCGATCAAGTGAAGAATGTGCTCGATCAATTACGCGACTTGCAAGTGTTCTACATCAACATCGGTGGCGGCGAGCCAATGATTCGCAAAGACTTCTTCGAGATTCTTGAACATGCCGAGCACAACAACATTGGCGTGAAGTTTTCCACCAACGGCACATACATCACTGCAGAAAATGCGAAGCGCCTTGCTTCCATGAACTACCTCGATATTCAAATCAGCATGGACGGCGTTGACCGTGCAACAAATGACGCCGTGCGTGGTGAAGGTTCGTTCGACACATCTATTGCTGCAATGAACCACTTGCGTGATGCAAACTTCGGGCCGTTCAAAATTTCTGTAGTCATGACCCGACACAACGTTGATCAGCTCGATGCTTTCAAACAACTTGCAGATAGCTACGGCGCGCAACTCCGTATCACGCGCTTGCGTCCTGCGGGACGTGGTGCAGATACATGGAATGAATTGCACCCAACTCAAACTCAACAGCGACAGATCTATAACTGGCTTATTGCACATGGCGACAACGTGCTTACTGGCGACTCGTTCTTCCATCTCAATGCATTTGGTGAATCGCTTCCAGGTTTGAACTTATGTGGCGCTGGTCGCGTGGTGTGCCTCATCGACCCAATTGGCGATGTATACGCGTGCCCTTTCGTGATTCACGATCAATTCAAAGCAGGCTCGGTGCACGATGAGGGCGGTTTTGCGAACGTGTGGCGAAACAGTGATCTTTTCCTCTCGCTACGCGAACCAGAGTCCGAAGGTGCGTGCACGTCGTGCGGTAACTATGACTCATGCCAAGGCGGTTGCATGGCAGCAAAGTTCTTTACTGGTTTGCCACTCGATGGCCCAGACCCTGAATGTGTAATAGGTGCAGGCGAATCGCTACTGAAGAGCGCAACCGTGACCCTCATTCCAAAACCGAGCATGGACCATTCGCGTAAAGTTTCGGTAACTACTGGGGGAAATAAGTAATGGACTTTTCACTGAACGGCGTCGAGCCGATCTATGTTGCAGGCGCAATTATTGTGTCCTACTTTCTCGGCACCATCCCAAGCGCACTCATCGTTGCCAAGCGCGGAGGCGTCGATGTAACCGCTGAAGGTTCTGGCAACCCTGGAACGTCAAACGTGGTTCGTCTTCTCGGTTGGAAGTACGGGCTCGTGGTGTTTGTATCCGACGTATTGAAAGGTTCGGCCTCTGTGGGCCTTGCGTACTACCTCACACATCACTTTGGTGACGGTCTTAACGTTTCATACTTGGCTTATGCATGTGCATACGCGGCAGTGCTTGGCCACACGTTCCCCATCACCCGTGGTTTCCACGGCGGTAAAGGCGTGGCAACTGGCGGTGGAACCATGTTTGTGCTGTACCCAGTGATGAGCGCTGTGCTGTGCACGTCATGGTTCGTGTTGCGCAAACTCACGGGCAAGTCTGCACTTGCATCACTCATCATCACTATTGCTGTACCTGTGTATGTCATTGCCACTGTTGGATTCGGCGAACCAGACTCGTGGCAAATTGCTGCCGTACTTGGACTCGTTAGCATGATCATCATTCGACACCTGCCAAACATTCGACGCATGCGCGCGAACGAGGAACTTGCCGCGTAAATTGCTCGCGCTTCCACCAACATGATTTCGCTCATCACTGAGTTCTTCAATGGGCTTAAGGATTTTTCCGATTCCTATTGGTTTTACGTCATCATCTTTGTTATCGCGGTACTCGATTCCGTGATTCCAATCGTGCCAAGCGAAACATTGGTCATCATTGGTGGAGTTAGTGCTGGCTCGGGTTCGCTGTCACTTGGACTCGTGCTTTTGTGTGCAACTACAGGCGCATTTATTGGTGACCACGTTTCATACGAAATTGGGAAAAAGGCAAGCGCGTTTGTTACCCGTCGCTATGAACGAACAGAAAAGGGTGCGAAGCGTTTGAATGCAGTTATTCACCACATCAATGAACGTGGTGGATTACTACTTGTGACTGCACGCTTCATTCCAGGAGGTCGAACGATCTTGACCCTGACTTGCGGAATTACCCACCAACGCCAACGATGGTTTTCGGGTTGGATTGCCGTCGCCACAATCATTTGGGCAACCTATGCGTCATTGCTTGGTTTTATTGGCGGAAAGACATTTGCTGACAATCACACGTTGGCCTTTACCTTTGCCTTTGGCTGTGCAATTGGGGTTACCGCGGTTATTGAACTTGTGCGTTTCATTTTGAAAAAACGCAAGTCACAATGAGGCATGCCTAGTTCGCCAACGTGGCCTGAAATTCCACGCAATGCATGTGTAGTCATTCCCGTTGGCTCATACGAACAACACGGTCCACACCTACCGCTTGACACTGATACGCAAATTGCATCGCACCTGTGTACCGCTGCCGCAATAGGTATCGACCGCGTCATTATTGGCCCGCCACTGTCAATCACCGCCAGCGGCGAGCATGCAGGATTTCCAGGCACCATTTCTATTGGCACCGATGCTCTCGTCACGGTGATCGTGGAACTAGTTCGGTCATGCGACTGGGCAAGCGGCGTGATCCTGGCGCATGGTCACGGTGGAAACGTAGAAGCGGTAAAACGAGCAACAACGTTATTGCTTTCTGAGCAACGCAACGTTGCCAATTGGTGGCCACACATTCAGGGTGCTGATGCTCATGCTGGGCACACAGAGACTTCATTGATGATGGCAATTAATCCGCGCCTTGTTCGTATGGACAAATTGGACATCGGCAATGTGCAACCAATGAGTGAAATACAACGTGATCTTCAAACCAGCGGCGTCCAGGCAGTAAGCCCAAATGGCATTCTTGGTAACGCTCGCACAGCAACCGCAAAACATGGTGAACAACTGGTCGCAATGCTGACTGAAGATCTACGCGCATTCATACATGCCACTTGCCAGCAATGGAACAATGCGTGACAAGCGCAGTTCGCTTCATCGCCGACAGTTCGTGGCGTCGGCCAGCAAACGGAAATGTTGTTCTGGCCGGTTCGCCACTGAAGTTGTTTTCCCTTTCGCAAGCCGGTCAGGCAATTGCCGAATGCATTGAGCGTGCACAGACTCTTCCTGTAGGTCATGAAGTCCTCACTGAACGATTGCTTGATGCTGGAGCAATTCACCCAGTTCCAAGCACAGTCGATTCTGCTCGCTTTGTGCTCAACACCATTACTGCAGTTATTCCTGCCTGCATTCGCACTGCTCAAGAAGCAGAATCACTGCAGTCGCTCGTTACCTCATGCTCAGCACTGCATGGTGTTGTCGTCGTCGATGACTGCTCGCCACATGCACTTCCCAATCTTGGTGCGGCACGGGTAATCCGTCTCGAAAAGAACAGTGGACCCGCTGCCGCACGCAATGCAGGTTTGGCGGTGGTTGATACTCAATTCATTGCCTATATCGATGTCGATGTGGCGATTTCCTCCAACACCATTTCTCAACTCCTGCCCTACTTTTCAGACGACAAAGTAGCCTTCGTTGCGCCACGAGTGAAATCGCCTGCAACTACTTCTGTTCTTGGTGAATATGAAGTCGCCGCGAGTGTGCTCGACATGGGCGAAACCGAGGCTCGTGTGCGTGCTGGAACTCGCGTCAGTTATGTGCCGTCTGCAATGTGGTTGTGTCGAACTGCAGCACTGCGGTCACTTTCTGGTTTTGATGAATCGCTTCGTTCTGGCGAAGACGTCGACATGGTGTGGCGCCTCAATGCCGCGGGCTGGCGCTGTCGCTACCAACCACAAGCTGAGTGTTCGCATTCGCCTCGCACCACGTTGCAGAAATTTGTGCAACAACGCATGTCGTACGGAGAATCGGCGGCACCGCTTGCAAAACGACATCCTGGAAAACTCGCGCCTGCAACATTCAATCTCTGGCAGACATCAACATGGCTCTTAGTACTGCTCGGATTGCCATTCATTGCACTGGGAGTCGCAATTGCGGCGTCAGCATCTACTGCAAAAAAGTTGCGAAGGTTTCCACAATTGCGCGATGAGAGTTTCCGCATCGCTTTGCACGGAATGGTAAAAAGCGCTCAATCTGCAGCGAGCGCCATCAACCGCGTGTGGTGGCCAATTGCATTTATTCTTGCATTATTTTCACAACGCCTAAGAGTGCTCTTTATCGTTGCAGCACTCGGGCCTGCCGTATACGAATGGTGGACAAAGCGCCCGCATCTTGATGTTGTGCGTTTTGCGCTGATCAAAATGTTGGACAACGCCGCTTACGGAGCTGGCGTATGGAAAGGCGTGATTGCTACGCGAACTATCGCGCCACTTATTCCTACAGTGAAGAAGTCTGCAACGAACGAGGAGTGAAGTTATTGCATTCCTCACACACTTCTTGAGGAATAACACCAAACTTCATCAAGTATCCGAAACCGATGCAGCCGAGGCATATGGCGAATGCACTTTCCAGAAACGCTGCGACAACAAGGGCTGCGATAACGAGTTGTGAAGCACCATGTGCGCCAGCGATGTACAGCACAGATGCAGTAATGGTGAACGTTGCTCCAACACCCTGAGCAAATCGTTTTGGCGGGCCAGGAACAAGTCGATGGTTCAACGACAGTCGCGGCGTAATCACTTGTGTTGCAATGCGACCAAGTGGGCTAAAGGTTGGGCCAGCGAGCACGCGAGCAATGAATCCGTAGGTCAGCGGAACGAGGATCCAGCCATTGCCAGTGATGGCAAACGCAACGCCCATCAGCACAGCGCCTCCAGCAACAATGCGAGCCGATGTCTCATTTACAGGGTTTGGAAAATTGAATATTTTCGCCATTCCACAAGCCTAAAGGCCAATTGTTGACTTAACAAGTCGGCTTTTAACCGGTTGTCCGCGATGCCCGAAAATGGTCAGATACCGTCAAGTGCAATGACTTTGCGCCTCACCGTGAATCGCCAAGCTTGGCTCGATCACGTTCGACTTACCGCTTCCCAGCACGGCACCACCCTGCCCGTGGTGAAGGGCAATGGCTACGGGTTTGGTCGCCCAATTCTGTTTGAACAGACAGCTCATCTTGCTGACCATGTTGCAGTGGGAACCGTCTATGAAGCCACAGATGTTCCCGCAGCGCTTACGCCTGTCGTACTCACACCTGTTGGCTCGCATATTCCACATTCGCTTCCAACGCGTTCAGTACTCACTGTTGGATCGCTCGATCACGTTGCAATGCTTCGCTCACACAATTGGCAAGGCAGTGTGCTCATCAAGTTGCAGTCCACTATGCAGCGCTTCGGCGTTTCCGGAGACGAACTGGCCACACTTCGGTCTGCATGCGAGCAGGCATCGCTCAACGTTGTTGGTTACTCGATACACCCGCCACTCAACAACGAAGGACAAGACCGCAGTGGTGAAGTGTCGTGTTGGTTAGAACTACTCACCGACAATTTGCCGATGTACGTCAGCCACCTGACTGCCAAGCAAATTGGTTCGTTGCGTTCACAATTTCCAAACCGCACATTTGTTTCGCGCATTGGAACAGCTTTGTGGTTAGGTGACAAATCCATGATGAAACTGACGGCCGAAGTACTCGATGTTCATCAAGTCGATGGTGGAACAGCTGGTTACCGATCGATCGCACTTTCTGGAGCCGGACATCTCGTCATTGTCGGTGCAGGATCGGCGCACGGAGTAAGTGAAATTGTAGGAGTAGGAAGTCCGTTTCATTTTGCACAACAACGCATTGCACTTGTTGAACCACCACACATGCACAGCAGCATGCTGTTCTTTCCTGCAGTTCAGTCAGTTCCGCGCATTGGCGATCAAGTTGACGTTCAACAACCACTCACACGCGTAAGCGCTGACACCATTTCGTGGGAATAACAAGCAACACAATTCGTCCGCCTCGAATTCTGAGTTTGGACGTCACTCGCGCCATAGCTCTCGTTGGCGTGGTGATCATGAACTATCACGCCTACCTCAACACAGACAAGGCGTTTTACCCTCAACACCCTTCGTTTGCTGAACGAATATTCAATCCTCTTTCTGGAATTCTGACCACTCGGTTTGCAGCAACATTTGTACTCGTTGCAGGAATTGGTATTGCGCTTTTGGTCCAATCAGCAGTTCAGTCGGACGACTGTGCACTCATCCACACCGCACAAATGAAGTTGGCTCGTCGAGGATTGTTTCTGTATGTCGTTGGTGCGGCTGTGCAGTGGATATGGCCGGGAACCATCCTGTTCTATTACGGCGCTTTCTTCTTGATTTCAGCGGTTATTTGCACATGGTCAAACCGCAGTCTTATTGCTGTATCGGCAATATCTATTGCGCTTTCCACCGGGCTTTCCGCTTGGCGTGGATACCAGTTCTTTCAGGGGAACTTCACGCAGTGGTTGTCACCCACCCCCAATTCCCCGCGAAATCTATTGATTCGAACGTTTGTTGATTACACGCATCCAGTTTTCCCGTGGATCACATTCATCTGCGTCGGAATCATTCTGGGACGAAACATTCATCACCTCGCTGAATTACGCACACGCATCATGCTGTGGTCCGGTGTCACTTTGTTTTTCACCTTTGTAATTCGCACTTTCATTATGCCTAGTTCAATAACGTCGCAATCGAATTACGTAATGCAACGCGTGCTCTCCACCAACAACGTTGACCATTCGGTTCTTCATGTCACATCGACTGTGTCGGTTGCGCTCCTTGCATTCTGCTGTGTTTCACTTATTACCGATTTTCAGGGATCGAATCGTGTTGTTGAGTTCCTTGCTCGCACCGGACAAATGACTTTGTCGATTTACCTCGCACATGTTTTGGTGTTCAACTTTGTTGTGCATTGGTTGAACTGGGTGCGGCCAACTGGGCTTGACACTGCACTTGTGCTCAGCCTCGCCTTTTATGTAATTGCTGTTCCAGTGTCATCAATGTGGCAACGCAGATTTGGCATCGGACCATTTGAGCGCGTGTACCGCGCATTTGGCGGATGATTGTTCCCGAATCGTGGCGCGAGATATTGCGCAACGAAACCTCTCAGCCTTATTTCACCAAGCTCACCGAATTCGTTGCGCGTGAACGCGGTTCATTTAATGTTTTTCCCTCCGAAGACAACGTGTTTGCTGCATTGCAACTCACTGCACCACACGATGTTCGCGTAGTGATCGTTGGTCAAGACCCGTATCACGGAGCAGGACAGGCACACGGATTGAGTTTCTCCGTGCAACATGGAACGCGCATCCCGCCATCGTTGCGCAACATCCATACCGAGCTACACACCGATCTTGATGTTCCTCTTCCAACGAATGGAAATCTCAAATCATGGGCAATGCAAGGCGTTCTACTGCTGAATACCACGCTCACCGTTCGTGAAGGTGAAGCTGCGTCACATGCAGGACACGGATGGGAAACCTTTACCGATGCGATCATTTCGCACCTCGGATCACAAGACCAGCACATCGTGTTTGTGTTGTGGGGCGCTCATGCGGGAAAGAAGGCATCACTCGTCAATCAGCAACACACCGTGATCACTTCGGTACATCCCTCGCCTCTATCCGCCCATCGCGGATTCTTTGGTTCTCGCCCATTTTCACAAACCAATCGTGCTCTTTCAGATCACCATCAACCCGAGATCAACTGGGCGATCGCCTGAGTTCCATTATTGGCAAGACTGACCATTAGTTTTGACCCATGGGTTCTATCCGCCGCAGCGACTTCATTAACTGCAGCGCCGACAAAGTGTGGGCATTCGTCGGCCAACCCGAGAAATTGCACGAATGGTTCCCCATCACCAGCACCCGCGTTGAAGGCAACAAGCGCTGGATCACCCTGGCTGGCGGCATCACCTTTGAAGAGGACATCATCACCCTTGATCACGACTTGCGTCGTTTTCAATACAAAATCGTGAACAACCCATTCATCACCTTCCATTTGGGAACGGTTGATGTCATCGCCGACGGACCTAACCGCTGCATGCTCATGTACTCCACCGATATGGAGCCCGAAGTACTTGCGCTTCCAATCGCTGGAGCAGCTTCCATTGGCATTGCCAAAGTAAAAGAAATGTTTGACGGTAAATAATGGGTCGCAAAATTCTGTTCATCACCACCGACCAACAGCGTTACGACGCACTCGGTTGCAACGGCGGAACTATTGCGCGCACTCCAGTGCTTGATGCACTCAGCCGCGCGGGAATCACCTTTGATCGTGCGCATCCACAAAATGTGGTGTGCATGCCCTCACGCAGCACCATGCTTACTGGTCAACATGTCAGCACTCATGGCGTATGGATGAACGGTGTGCCGCTTCCAGAAGATGCGCCAAGTATTGCCGCCGACTTACGTGGTGCCGGATATGCAACCGCGCTCATTGGCAAAGCACACTTCGAACCACTACTTGACCCATTTTTGCGTTTTACCGAAAACCGAATGGGCTCCCAAAAAATCACTACCGACAATCCAAATGACCCGCACCGTGGTTTCGACCACATGGAACTTGCGACACATGGCGCAGCCGGTCAGTTGCACTATTCGCAATGGGTTCGCGAAAATCATCCAGAAGCAGTTGGCGGCTATTACAACGTGCTCGATCGCGAATTGCAAGTGAATGCTGAAGGTGGTGGCGATACGAATGCGCCGCAAATAAAAGTCAATCCAATTCCACGTGAGTGGTATCACACCGAATGGGTTGCCCAACGAACGATTGCATGGTTGCAATCACTTCCCGATGATCGTGATTGGTTCTGCTGGATGAGTTTTCCAGACCCACATCACCCGTGGGATCCACCTGCGTCAGAAATGCATCGCGTGAATTGGAAAGACCTCGACTTGCCAGAGGGTTACATTGCCGATGCGGCGAAGCGCGAAAAAATTATCGATTCCAAGTTGCGTCACTGGCGCGGATGGTACGACGGAACATTCGTGTCGAACTATGAGGCTCCAGCAAAATGGGTGCCTGCAACGCTGACTGCCGATCAAGTGCGCGAAGTCAATGCCTACACGCACGTAGAAAACGAACTCATTGACGAAGCCATCGGTTCGGTCATGAAAGCCATCGAAAATCGCGGCTGGGGCAACGATCTCGACGTGCTGTACACCACCGATCACGGCGAATTTCAAGGCGATTTTGGCTTCCTGTTCAAAGGTCCCTACCACGTGGATTCGCTCATGCGCTTGCCACTTATTTGGCGACCTGCACCAAGTTCACATATTGAACCAGCACGAGTAAGTGCACCAGTCGGTCTGGTTTCCCTTGCTGCAACGTTTGCACATATTGCCGGACTAGAACAGCCGAGCTACGTGGAAGCACCGCGATTGCCACATACTGACAACGACGCGACAACGCTTGGGCACGAGCGCGTGCTTACTGAATGGGACAGCGTGCTGTTTGGAAAAATCGTGCACCTTCGCACGATTTGTCGTGACAACTGGGTGTGCACTGCTGCATTACCGGGCACGATGAACGAAGCTGGCGACGGCGAACTGTACGACCTCACGCACGATCCGTTGCAACATGTAAATCTCTGGAGTGATCCGAAGGCGAAAGCAATGCGTGAAAGTTTGCTTGCTGACATGTGGGACAACTTGCCAAAGCAAGTGTCTCCGTTGCGTCACATGGACGCACCTGTTTGACGCGTAATTAGAGCGCTGGAATTTGCTGCGTGATGCAGTGAATGCCACCGCCACCAAAAGCAAGAATGGCTCCAACGTCTAAGCCAACCACTTGCCTGTCGGGAACAAATTCGGCAATGAGTGCCAGCATGTCGTCGTCTGCTGCGTGACCACATACAGGAACAATGACCGCGCCGTTTACTAAATAGAAGTTCAGGTACGGAACCTGCACCGTTACCCCGTGCACATCGATGCGCGGAAGCACAGGTACTTCGCGAATGGTTACATCGAAGGTCTCGGCGACACGACGATTCTGTGCGAGACGTTCAAAGTCGCTTACCGATTTGTCATCACAACCTTGCATCACCAGCGTGCGTGGTGCAGTAAAACATGCGACATTGTCTACGTGGCCGTCGGTGTCTTCATCGAGCGACAAACCATGTGGCAACCACATCACTTCAGTTGCGCCAAGTTCGTGCTTCATTGTGGCGGCAATTTGCTCGCGCGACATGTTCGGATTGCGGTTCGGATTCAATAAGCACTGCTCGGTTGTTGCCAGCAACCCTGTTCCATCAACCGTGATAGAGCCGCCTTCAAACACCATGTCGATATTGCGTACTTCGTGACCCATGAGTTCGGCAAATGAATGTGCAAGCGCTGCATCTTTGTCGAATGGTACGAACTTGTTTCCCCAACCGTTGAATACCCAGTTGCCAGCGATGCGCTTGTCGCCATCGAACACATAGATAGGGCCGGTATCACGGAACCACGAATCATCGAGTGGAAGTTCAACCACTTCAACGGCATCGCCACACAGCAAACGCGCACGCTCTGCGTCTTGCGCATTGGCAATCATGGTTACTGGCTCGAAGCCAGAAATGGTTTTTGCCAATGCCGCATGGGCTAATCGCGCATCACCAATACGGTCGCCATAAAGGTCGTGTCGGGATGGCCAACAAATGACGGTTCGCTCATGAGCAGCGAATTCGCCAGGCATTTTCACGAAAAATCTTCTCCAAGGCTGTCTTCAACTCCGCCATCCAACGTGAGCAAAGGAACATACAACTCTGGGCGACGATCGCGGAACAGTCCCCAGCTAGAGCGCATGGCTTGAATTTCATCTAGGTCGAATGTTGCAGTGAGCACTGTTTCTTCTTCACGGTTTGCTTCGGCAACTTTTGCACCGGTTGCGTCAGCAATGAACGACGAACCGTAAAACGTGATTTCGTTGTTCACGCCAACCTCACGACCAGTTCGGTTCGCTGCAATGACCGGCATCAGGTTTGCGCCTGCATGACCCTGCATCACTCGCTGCCAATGCATCGATGAGTCCCACTTGGGGTTAGGAGGCTCGCTGCCAATGGCCGTTGGATACAACAACATCTCGGCGCCCAACAACGCCATTGCTCGTGCTCCTTCTGGAAACCATTGGTCCCAGCAAATACCGACACCAATGTTTCCGAAGCGCGTGTTCCACACACGGAATCCGGTGTCACCAGGACTGAAGTAATACTTCTCGGTGTAACCAGGTCCGTCGGGAATGTGGCTCTTGCGATAAATGCCGAGCATCGATCCATCTGCGTCCACCATGGCAACAGAGTTGAACAGCGCATTGTTTGCACGCTCATACACACTGATTGGTAATACGACGCCCAGTTCTTTTGCAACTGCCTGAAAATGCGCAATGGTCGGATGACCCTCAATTGGCAACGCACGAGAAAGTTCGCTGACGAGTTGATCTTTGCAAAAGTAATGACCCTCGAACAACTCAGGAATCAAAATAACTTGCGCTCCAGATTTAGCCGCAGTGCGTACTAAGCGTTCTGCAGTTGCAACGTTGCTGGCAACATCGGTTGCCATTGACATCTGAATTGCAGCGACGGTGACCGATCGTGTTGCCATGGAGTTACCTACTGTTTCGCTCAGCCAAGTGCCGAATTAATTGCTGCAAGAACTTCAGGTGCATCGGGTGCTACTTGTGGGTGGAAGCGTGCGACGACATTTCCTTCGCGATCCAGCACAAACTTCTCAAAGTTCCAGCGAATATCCCCTGTGTATCCTTCGCCATCTGCAACTTCGGCGAGTGCTGCAAAGAGTCCGTGGCGTGCTTCGCCATTCACTTCCACCTTTTCGGTCATCGGGAATGACACGCCGTAGGTGGTTGAACAAAACTCAACAATTTCCTCAGCAGAGCCTGGCTCTTGTCCAAGAAACTGATTGCACGGCACTCCAATAACGGAAAAACCCTTTGCAGCAAGATCGGTTTGGAGCTGTTGCATTGCGGTGTATTGCGGTGTGAGGCCGCACTTCGAGGCCACATTTACCAACAACGTAACTTTGCCCTGTTGGGCCCCAAGCACATCGCCCGAGCCGGTGAGTGGATTGATCTTGTGTGAGTACATCGACATGGGGTTCCTCCAATGGGTGCGCGGGAATGCGCTCGCAATGATCGTAACGCCCAAGCCCATACCTGCTACACAAGATGCATGCCACGGAAGCAATTTGACGCGTCGTATTACAAGCGGTTCTATTCGAGCACCCCGGTGCACAGCCGCAAGAAAGTGGCATTGCTCGCCAATTCCGTACACAACATGTGCGCGTGGTGGGATGTTCCTGTGCGCTCAGTACTCGACGTTGGAGCTGGCCTTGGTTACTGGCGTGATTGGTACGCCGAGAATTATCCAAAAGTTAAACGGCTGTCAACCGACATCAGTGAACATGCGTGTGAAAAATACGGTCACGAACAACACGACATTGGAACCTGGGCGCCGAGCACCAAGTTTGATCTCGTGGTGTGTCACGGAGTGCTGCAATACCTTGGCGACAAACAGGCAGAGTCAGCAATCCGCAATCTTGCGAAAGCTACTCGTCACGTGTTGTATCTCGAAGTACCTACCAAATCAGACTTGCGCCATGTAGTCGACAAAGTGGCAACCGATTTAGATATTCACTCGCGCACTGGCGACTGGTACCGCAATCGCTTGTCGAAATACTTTGTGCAAGCAGGCTCAGGGTTATGGGTTGCTAAATCTTCAGAAGCAGTGCTGTACGAACTAGAGCGAACGAAAAAGTAATGCGAAGAGCGAAATTATTTGCTCTTCGAAATTGCTGCCCACACCGAAGTGGTGCAACCTGCAGCAACGAGTGCCTTCAATAAGTCGCCAACCAAGAACGGTGCAACTCCAAGGCTGACGGCATTTTGTTCACCATTTGCCAGTGGCAAGTTCAAATGAATGGACAACCACGTTGCGCCAAAGGCGTAGATGATGGTGGAGCCAAGCAACATCGCTGGAAGTGACGTTGCGAAATTGCGGTCGTGCTTCTTTTCTGCCAAGTAGCCAATTGCACCCGCAGCAACAACAAACCCCACGAGGTAACCCATGGTTGCGCCAGTTCCCTTTTCCCAACCGCCAGCACCGCCAGAATAAAACGGAAGACCAACCAGGCCTGCGAACCAGTACGTCAACTGGCTGAGTGCACCTCGGCGCATGCCAAGCACGGCACCCGAGAGCAACACAGCAAATGTTTGACCAGTAAGTGGAACTGGTGTGAAGCCCAATGGAATCTCAATCTGAGCTGCAAGCGCTGTAAGCAGTGCAAAGCCAACTACCAATACTGCGTCTTGAGCAATCGCCCGACTGCGGGATTCGCGTCGTGGGAAGAGGTCTGCGAGTACTTGAGTTGATGACGAAATCGTTGTGGTGGTCATGGCAAATGACTTTACAGGCGACGACAAGTAAAGGCGAAACCCTCTGCGTAGCATTGGATTATGGAAAACGCGGTGCATGAAGCCTTTGCGCTAGCGGAAAGCGCAGCCTCGGTCGTTCGCGCTGCATTTCCTGCTCAACATGAAGTGCTCGTGGTGCTTGGGTCTGGCTGGGCAGAATCGGTGCCCGCACTTGAAGCAATGTCAACCTCACCCGTACTCACATTGGACGTTGCAGATATTCCTGGATTTAAAAAGCCAACAGCACTCGGGCACGGTGGTGCGCTGAAGTCCATTCGCATCGGTACCACGCCAGTACTACTGCTTACTGGTCGAACACATTTATACGAAGGTCGCGGTGTGCACGCTGTGGTGCATGGGGTTCGCACGGCGTTCGCACTTGGTTGCCACACGGTGTTGCTCACCAACGGCGCTGGTTGTTTGCGCACCGATTGGAATGTAGGAACACCAGTGGTCATTCGCGACCACATCAACCTCACTGCACACTCGCCGCTCACCGGTGACAATGCACCTGCACCACTTGCTGGACGTTTTGTAGACCTCACCGATGCATACAACGAATCGTTGCGTGCACTCGTTCGCGCAGTTGAACCAGGCATCAATGAAGCCGTGTACTTAGGGCTACATGGCCCACACTTTGAAACACCTGCTGAAATTCGAATGGCCGCAACGTGGGGCGCCGAAATGGTGGGAATGTCCACCGTGCTCGAAACCATTGCTGCTCGCCACCTCGGTATGAATGTGTTGGCACTGTCGCTAGCAACAAACCTTGCATCAGGTCTCAGTGGCAACAAACTTTCCGGTGAAGAAGTGATTCAGGTCGGTAAAGATTCATCGAAGAAAGTCGGCGATCTGTTGGGTCGCGTTCTCATTGCCTTTGATCAACAGAAAGGCACACTTGCTCTATGAGTACAGACATGCTCGCCATCATTAATGCACGCGTAGTCACCGTGGACGCTCAGGGAACCATCTTTGATAACGCAACCATCGTGGTTGACGAAAATGGATTAATTCGCGAAATTGCCACTGGCTCAGTTGCACACACTGCGAGCACCGTCATTGATGCACGCGGCGGAATCGTGATGCCGGGTCTAGTGAACGCTCACGCGCACTTGGGCATGACATTGTTCCGTGGCCTTGGCGATGACATGAACTTGGAAGATTTTCTCGCACGCTTAATGCCAGCAGAGATCAATATTTTGAATCACGACGCTGTAGTCGCTGGCACCGAACTTGGCGCGCTTGAATCGCTGCTCGGTGGAATTACCACAACGCTCGACATGTACTACTTGCCAGATGCAGCGCAGGAAGTTGCGTCCCGCAGTGGTGCGCGCATATTTTCAGCTCCGAACTTGCTTGAATCAGACGGCCCAGAGCCACTTCCATTTGATGCACGTATGGAATGGTCCGATCAATGGCTCACCGAAGCGAACGCTGCAGGTAACGATTCGTTGAACTGGCTTGCCCCACACAGCACGTATTTACTTGGAGAAGAACACCTCCTGCGCATTGCGGCATTGGCCGAAAAACACGGCGCGCATATTCATGTGCACGCATCTGAAACCGTTGGCGAAATGAAGTTGGTAGCTAATCGCCACAACGGGCGAACACCAATACAAGTGCTTGCCGATACCGACTTGCTCACCGAAGCAGTACTTGCCCACGGCGTACACCTGACCGACGAAGACATCGAATTGATCGCCGATCACAACGCATCGGTTACTCACTGCCCCGCAAGCAACCAAAAACTGGCTAGTGGAACGGCGAGAATTCTGGATCTACACAAGGCTGGAGTCAACGTTGCCCTGGGCACCGACGGCCCAGCTTCAGGCAACGACCTGGACTTGTGGCTAGCTATGCGTCTCGCTGGCTACGCACAAAAGAACACGTCGCACGATCCAACAGTTTTGCCGGCCCTCGATGTGTTGCGCATGGCCACCATCAACGGCGCAAAAGCACTACATGTCGACCACCTCATTGGGTCGTTAGAAGTTGGCAAGGCAGCCGACATCATCGTGCTCGATGTGGACTCGCCATCGCTTACACCGGTGTTCGACCCACACGTGGCAATCGTTGCTGCAGCAGGTCGAGGCGACGTGTCTTCAGTTGTGGTTAATGGCCAGGTTGTCGTGCATGAAAAACGTTCGCTCACGATTGACCACACTCTTGCCGTACAACGAGTGCGCGAACTGGGTAGCCAAGTGATGGCCGCAGTTGAAGAAGTGGAACGCTCCCGCCGCAAGTAACGTGGCGTTATGGCCACTCCTGCAATTGATTGGGTAGCACTCCGCAATGCTGCCAACGAAGCCGCAACACACGCATATGTTCCGTATTCGAAATTTCGTGTAGGAGCAGCAGCACTTGTCGACGACGGTCGAATCATTTCAGGATGCAACGTAGAAAATGCGTCGTACGGTCTGACGTTGTGCGCCGAATGCGCCATGATCGGCCAACTGCACATGGGTGGTGGAGGTCGACTGATTGCCGTCACGTGCGTAGGTAACGGAACGCATGTCACTCCGTGTGGTCGATGCCGCCAGTTGTTGTGGGAACACGGTGGCGCAGAACTGTTGGTGGAAGTCGAAGGCATTCCAACTCCGATGACTGTGCTCCTCCCCGCAGCATTTCCTGAACATTCCAATTTCGAAAACCCAGCAGAAAAGTAGAACACCATGACACCAGTTCTTACCGACGCACAACTCGCTCAGTTTCATAACGATGGATTTGTGGTTCTGCCTAAATTCGCAAGCGATGAAGCCTGCTTGGCTTTACGTGAACGCGCAATGCAACTGGCGAAGGAGCATGTTCCTTCACCAGAGCAGGCCACCATATTCACTGCAGACTCCACTGCAAAACATGCGGCCGATCAATACTTTCTCACCAGTGGCGACAAAATCCGCTGCTTCTTTGAAAAGGATGCATTCGATGAACACGGCAAGTTGCGCGCGGAAGCACATTTGTGCCTGAACAAGCTTGGTCACGCCATGCACGACCTTGATCCACAGTTCAGCAAGTTCAGCCATAACGAAAAACTTGCAGCATTGGCTAATCAAATCGGCATGCAAGAACCGAAGTTGTTACAAAGCATGTACATCTTTAAGCAGCCGCGTATTGGTGGCGAAGTGAACTGCCATACCGACCACACCTTTTTATGGACAGAGCCACAGTCAGTCGTAGGTTTTTGGTTTGCGATCGACGATGCCACCACCGAAAACGGTTGCATGTGGGCGCTCCCCGGCGGTCACAAGATTCCTGTGAAATCACGTTCGCGAGTAAACGCAGACCGCACTGCTAGCTATATGGAAGTATTCGACGAAACTCCGTATCCAACCGAAGGACTTGTGCCACTTGAAGCTGAGCGTGGAACATTGGTGTTGCTGAATGGAACGCTTCCCCATTTAAGCGGGCCAAACACCAGCGATAAGCCGCGCCACGCGTACACCATTCATGCGATCGATAGCCACGCAAACTATCCAGCAGATAACTGGCTACAACGCCCGGGTCTGGTGATGGCCGGATTTAACGACTAGCTCGTTATTTAACGAGTAGTTCGGCAATTTGCAGCGCATTTAGAGCTGCACCTTTGCGCAGGTTGTCATTCGAAACGAACAACACCAAACCTTTATTGCCGTCAACCGATGAGTCTTGGCGAATACGGCCCACATAACTTGGGTCTTGACCTGCTGCGAGCAAAGGCGTTGGAATTTCTTCCACCACCACTCCCGGAGCTTTTGACAAAATCTCTGTAGCTTGCGCGGCCGTAATTGCGCGCTCAAACTCCACGTTGATGCTGAGTGAGTGACCAGTAAACACCGGCACTCGAACGCATGTTCCCGACACACGCAGATTAGGAATATGCAATATCTTGCGAGTTTCATTGCGTAATTTTTGTTCTTCGTCGGTTTCAAGCGATCCATCGTCCATCAATGAACCAGCAAGAGGCAACACATTGAAGGCAATGGTGCGCGCAAACTTCTGTGGTTCAGGAAAACTCACCGCATTGCCGTCGTATGTCAAAGTCTCTGCCGTTGCAGCGGACGCCTTTGCCTGAACATCAAGTTCGCTTACTCCAGACACTCCACCACCGCTCACTGCTTGATATGTGCTGGCAACCATGCGCACGAGAACAGCTGCATCATGCAAAGGTTTCAGCACTGGCATTGCTGCCATAGTGGTGCAGTTTGGGTTAGCAATGATGCCCTTCTTTGCGAGCGCAACATCTTCAGGGTTTACTTCAGAAACAATCAGCGGAACATCAGGATTCATGCGCCAAGCCGACGAGTTGTCGATCACCATTGCACCGGCATTTGCATACTTTTCTGCAAGTGCACGCGATGTAGTGGCACCTGCAGAAAACAGCACTACATCAAGACCGTGTGGGTCTGCCTCGGTTGCGTCTTCAACCACAATTTGTTGGCCATTCCATTCGATGATTGAACCTGCTGAGCGAGCAGAGGCAAACAATCGAAGTGACGTCACAGGGTATTTTCGCTCGGCAAGCAACTGTCGCATTACCGTTCCGACCATTCCTGTTGCGCCAACTATTCCTACATGCATGGCGATCAGACTAACGCAACCACATCTCCACTTGCTCTGTAGTTAAGTTGCTGCCACAGAGAACTGTGGCAAGTTTCTTGCCGCGCAATGCCCGGTGTTCAAGCACTGCCGCAATTCCAGCAATACCCGCAGGCTCGGTTACAAGACCAGCCTTTTCAAACACCACTTTCATTGCGCTCTTTAGCGCGTCGTCAGACACCAATAACACATCATCCACAATCCCCATCATGTCGGTAACTGCTTCGGGCACCGGCGTACGAACGGCGATGCCATCAGCAATGGTGTTGGCGGATTCGCGTTCAATAATTGACCCAGATTTGAATGAGGCATGCATGGCGTCGGCCGTGGTACTGGACACCCCAATCACCTGTGTTTGCGGCGAAACATGCTTAATCCAGCGGGCCATTCCCGTGATTAATGCCCCATTTCCAAGGGGAATCAGCACTGCGTCAAATGACCCTTTCGTCATGAGTTCCACCGCAATGGAGCCCGCGCCTTCCGAAATGGCAATGTCTCGACCATCCTCAACAAAGTGCGCACCGGTTTCTGCACAAAAAGCTTTGGCGTGCTCTTTCGCGGCATCGAAGTTGTCGCCCATTTGTCGAACCTCTGCGCCCATTGAACGCATGCGGTCAATCTTGAGTGGGTTCGCGGTTGTTGCACTGTAAATGATCAGTGGTCGATTATTGCTGCGACAGACGTATGCCATCGCTTGACCAAAGTTTCCAGCAGTAGCACACACCAAATTTTGATCGCGAAAAGTTTCTCGCGTTTCGCTCATAAAAAAATCTGCGCCACGACCCTTAAAACTGCGAATCGGATTTAGCGTCTCCACTTTTAGCACCACTTCTGAGCCAAGTGCTTGTGAAAGTGGCTCGCAGTTGTACTGCGGCGTACCAGTGAAAACCGAATCAATTACTCGCGCCGATCGTTCAATGTTTTCTGTTGACAATCGATGCTGAGTCATTCTCAAACCCCTTCGACAGTCGCCGACAGCCACCAATGACTCTTGTTCACACGCTTCATTGGTTTAACCGTCACTCCAAGAGTTTTTACTGTTCGAGTGGTCTTTGCTGAATGATGTACCACCACATTGGTGATTCGTTTCCCACTTGGTGCATTTGCAGAAATATGGGCAAGCACTTGGTCGGGGCTTAAACGATTGGCCTGCCATCCAAGTCGTGTTGACCAACGCGTCACGGCAAGTCGCTTTCCAACTACCGGAATTCTCCATAGTCGTCGCATTGCAATACCAAGCGGCAACAATCCGGCATCGGCGCGCACCCAGGTGCGGTAGTTCAAGAGCAATGTTCCACCGGTTCGAGCTACGCGCATGGCTTCGGTGGTCAGGGACAGCGCATCATTTTTTTCGCAATGTTGCAGTGTGATGTATGAAAACACAATGTCGACGCAATTGTCGGGAAGTTGCAAGGTCCTGCCATCTGCGACATGGCTGGTGCGCAGTTTTGCTACATCACCATGTTTGCCAACCGTTTCGTGACAGCGCTCCAGAAAGGCGGCATCCACATCGGCGGCGACTACGGCAAAGCACTGCTTTGTAAATGCTGAAGTCATACGACCGATGCCGCTTCCAATTTCCAACAAGGTTTTGTTCGCCAACGATTCAGGGCTAAAGCCAAATTGATGCATGTACCGCTGCACTTCTTCGTCGCCAGTGCGCACAAAGTCTGCAAGCGTTAAATCGGAACCCGTTTCATTGTTAAACACCCAACCCGTTTGGCGCACAACCTCATCGGCCGTACCACCCGTTTCTGTACGGTTTCCTGCACTTTTCCAGGGGGTGAACTGGGTTCGCCACTTCGGTGAATTGTCGTGTGTCATTGCACCGACAAACTTAGTTGCTATTTCCGATCTGGAAGCGGAGCTGAATAATCTTCGCCGCTGTCAAGGTCAAACGCAGTATGCAAAGCACGAACTGCTTTTTCTAATTGCGAACGCTCAACCACTACAGAGATGCGAATGGTGCTCGTAGAGATCATTTCAATGTTCACACCGTTGTCGGCAAGTACACGGAACATCTTCGCTGCAATTCCAGGACTGGACTTCATGCCCGCACCAACAAGAGAAAGCTTCACGATGTTTTCGTCTTTGTTGATTCCTGTTGCACCAACTTCAGCGCCAACCTTCGTCAAAATTGGTTCCGCAGTTGTGATGTCGCCAATTGGCAAGGTAAACGAAATGTCTGTAGTTCCATCGATCGAAGTGTTTTGCACGATCATGTCTACGTTTACGTTTGCTGCTGCAAGTGACTCGAACAAAAGCGCAGATACGCCAGGGCGGTCTGGCACGCCGAGCAAAGTCATCTTTGCCTCTCCCACATCGTGAACTACTCCAGAGATAATTGGCTCTTCCATTTTTCGCTTCCTCTCTTCGTCAATTCCGCGCACCCACGTGCCTTCTTCCCAGGTAAAACTTGAGCGCACATGAATTGGCACATTGTGATTGCGTGCGAATTCAACTGAACGCAAGGCCAGCACTTTGCTTCCAGCGCCTGCCATTTCCAACATCTCGTCAAAACTCAATTCCTTCAGCTTGCGAGCTTGCGGAACCAAACGTGGATCAGCACTAAACACACCTGTGACGTCGGTGTAAATCTCGCATGCATCTGCTTTCAGTGCAGCTGCAAGGGCAACAGCAGTGGTGTCACTTCCACCGCGACCAAGCGTGGTGATTTCACGCTCAGTGCTCACACCTTGGAAACCGGCAACGACGGCAACTTTTCCTGCAGCCAACGCTTCGCGTACACGGTCGCCCTTGATTTCTAAAATCTTTGCTTTGGTGTGCGAGGTATCGGTGATAATTCCCACCTGGCTACCCGTAAAGCTCATGGCGTCGCAACCAACGTCATGAAGTGCCATGCACAACAGTGACATCGAGATTCGCTCGCCAGTGGTGAGCAACATGTCCATCTCACGACCTTGCGGATTGCTCGATACTTGGCGCGCGAGCTCCACCAAGTTGTCTGTTGCCTTGCCCATTGCAGACACCACTGCGACGACGTCTGTGCCCTGCGCCCGAAGCGCGGCGATGTGCTTTGCCACATTGCGCATGCGGTCTGGGTCGGCCACCGAAGTGCCACCATATTTTTGAACGATCAATGCCACAGGTTCTTTACGCTACTTGGGACGCGAGTAACCTTCATAAATCATGGGAACTGACAAGCGAAACCGTAAAAAAGAAAACCGCCGCCAACGACTTGACGACTTGGCAAAGCAACAGCAGCGCAAACGCACCCGAAAGCTCGCCACTCGCGCGGCTATTTTTATCGCCGTAGTTGTGGGCGTTGCTCTCATTATTTCTGTTTCGGGTGGCTCAGATTCAACCACCACGAACGACACCACAGTGGACACTACGGCTACAGCACCAGTTGAGGGTCGCGCCATTACTGGCGACACCCCATGCCCAGCCGTTGATGGCAGCGAAGCTCGTGCCTCCACGTTTGAAAAGGCTCCAAGTAATTGTCTTGACGCGGGAAAGACCTACACCGCAGTCGTCACCACGAACAAGGGTGAATTCACCATCGTGCTTGACCAGAAAAAGGCACCTCTGGCCGCGAATAACTTTGTCACGCTTGCGCGTTACAAGTACTTCGACAACACACAATGCCATCGCGCAATTCTTGACTTCGTAGTTCAGTGCGGAGACCCAACTGCAACGGGAAGTGGTGGACCTGGTTACTCATTCGCCGATGAATTGCCGCAAGCAGGCGAATACAAACTTGGTTCAATCGCCATGGCGAACTCTGGTGCAAACACCAACGGCAGTCAGTTCTTCATCATTACCGGCGACCAGGGAATCACGTTGCCGCCGAGTTACACCTTGTTTGGTCAGGTAACGAGCGGTCTTGACACCACCGTGCCAGCACTGAACGCTGCGTCAAACCCAGACCCTGCAGCAAATGGTGTGCCGACTCTTGAAACCATCACCATCGTGAGTGTGGTGATTACCGAAAGCTAAACCAATTCGTTTAGTTCGTTGGCAGTGGGCCATGCAATACCACTGCGCCATGTGTTGACCACGTTCCATAGTTATAGATCAATGCTGCACCTGTTGGAATTTCTGCAACAGAAGTATTGGCCAAACTCAATGTGCGCTGCAACCGCTCGTCTGGCCATTTTTCCGATTCGGTAACTGCGGCAATTCCGCTAACAAGTCCAAGTCCTAACGCAAATGCTCCTCCGCGAGGATCGACCATTGGTTCGCACATTGCTGCCGCACTGCCAGCAGTTGCAACTACGCATGAATGTGCTGCAACAGCATCAAAGACCACCGTGTCTTTCAATGTTGATCGCAAGTGAATTGGCGAATCACCCACCACATACACCACTGCGGCCTGCGAAATAATTGTTGCGAACGATTCTTCTCGAGCATCCGCACGCGAATACACGGCACACAGTTTTGTCGTGATCCCCAATCGTTTTGCCCATGCAACACTGAGTTGCACTAAATCATCAGGATTTTCAAATGCTTCAGCAGTCGGCAAAATGGCAACGTATCCAGGATGTGCGCTCAGAATTTGCGCATCTAATTCATCGTTGGCGGTGAATGGTCCACCACCCTGCAGCACCACGTATTGAGTCATTAACGCGAACTTACCACCGATTATTTACGCTTATTGTTCAAGCAACAGCGCTGAAAGCGACTGAATTTCGCTTTCACTCACACCGAGCGACCGCACGTAGTTAATGACCGAACCATGGGCAGAAACCAAGTCGTTCAAGATCACTTGCATCGCTTGCGGTTCTGCAGCCAGATACACCGGGTTGATGGTGGTCCAGCGCTTTGCCATATCGGTGTGATGCTCCTTGGCCCACGCAACGGTACGTTCAATGGCGCGCTTCGTTAATCCGTAGTCGGCGCAAATGTATTCGTCCGACACTCCCACTGTCGACAAGATCAGAGCTGCGAGTACACCTGTGCGATCTTTTCCTGCTGCACAGTGAAACACGGCAGGGACATTTTCTTGATAGCTCAAAATTCGCAGTGCGAGTGCGAATTTTTCGGAGCCAATTTCTAATAAGTCTCGGTATCCCCACACCAAGAACTCGACGGGGTCATCAATCTGTGGTGTTTCCTTCGAATCAGACCAAGTTGCATCCACGATAGATACATGGTGGAAGTCGACCTCAATATCTTCGAGCGGGAAAATACCCTGCTCCCGTTGTTCGCGTTTTGTACGCAGGTCAATTACTGATTTCAATCCCAGCGATTCAACGATCTCAATATCCGACTCGGCACGCAGTCGATGCAGCCCATCGGCACGAAACAGGGTGCGCCACTTGGTCGTTGCTCCACTTGCAGTTGGGTAACCACCAAGGTCACGGAAGTTATGCACCCGCTCCATGTGCACCAGCCGGTCGGGGTGGTCGAGGGCTTGCGCAATATGGTCAGGAATCATCGCCTCCAACCTACTGAGCCCCAGCAAACATCAGCATTCAGGGCGGTTACCAGTTGGTAAACAACCACCATTTGTGAGTACGGTTTTCATCCATGACAACCAACAATGTTCAACTCGTCGGCGTGTGCGGATCCGGAATCATGGGGGCAGGACTTGCAGAAGTCGTTGCTCGCGCTGGAGTGGACGTCATTGTTCGCTCGCGCACTATTGATGGCGCAAAGTCGATGCTTTCTTCAATTGAAAAGAACCTCGACAAGCAAGTAGCGAAGGAAAAGATGACCGCCGATCAGCGCAATGAAGTGCTGTCACACATTCGCATCACCGACTCGCTGAATGACCTTGCGTCTTGCGACCTCGTCATTGAATCAATTGTTGAAGAACTTGCACCAAAGCAAGCGCTGTTCAAAGAACTTGACGCCATTGTTAAGCCGGATGCAATTTTGGCAACAAACACCAGCACGCTCGCAGTAGTGAAACTGGCCGAAGCAACAAACCGCCCAGACAAAGTATGCGGCATTCACTTCTTTAACCCAGCAGTACTCATGCCACTTGTTGAAGTGATTCGCCCCATTACTGCAAGCGACGAAACCATTGCTCGCGCAAATGCATTTGTTGCAACCTGCAAGAAAGACCCTGTGCAGGTTCTTGACCGTGCCGGATTTATTGTGAATGCACTGCTCTTCCCTTACCTCAACAACGCAGTCAAAATGCTTGAGGCTGGAACGGCAAACATGGAAGACATTGACACGGCAATGAAGGGTGGCTGCAACTTCCCAATGGGGCCATTCGCGCTGCTCGACCTCGTTGGTCTTGACACATCAGTATCAATCCTTGATGCGTTGTACGCAGAGTTCAAAGACGAAAACTTTGTTCCTGCAAAAACATTGCGCACGTTGTTGGCTGAAGGCAAGCTTGGCCGCAAGACAAAGCAAGGATTTTTCAGCTACTAAATCTCATGTGGAACAACACACCTCAGTTACTTGACGAGTGTCGTTGGAAATTTCCACCATCGAAGGAATGGCCAAAGAGCGATCTCGTTGGTCGCGGAGCAGACCTGCAGCCTGAAACACTGATTCATGCGTACATGAATGGTGTATTCCCCATGTCGTCAGAACTCGCACTTGGCGAAGATGACGTTGCTTGGTGGTCGCCGTTATTGCGCGGAGTCATTCCACTGGATGCATTACGCGTAACGCGATCAATGCGTCGCAGCCAGCGCAAATTTCACATCAAGATTGATACATGCTTTGAACGCGTAATGCGCGGCTGTGCCTCCCCCGAACGACCGGGTGGGTGGATAAACGAGCGATTCATTGCTGCATACGTTGAGCTACACAAACTTGGGTGGGCACACAGCGTTGAAGTGTTTGACGAAAACGAAGTACTCGTAGGTGGACTGTACGGGGTGCGCGTCGGCCGACTATTCGCAGGTGAATCCATGTTTCACCTCGTGCGAGATGCTTCAAAAGTGGCGCTGATGTACCTGGTCGACACCATGAACCGTGATGGCATGACACTGCTTGATGTGCAATGGCTGACCCCGCATCTTGAATCGCTTGGCGCAGTGGAAATTCCTCGCTCCGAGTATCTCCATCGTCTTTCAGTGGCCCTCAACCCGTAACCTTTATTTATGGCCAATCGTCGCGACGAACCCTGGTTGATGCGCACCTATTCGGGTCACTCCACCGCTGCAGCATCAAACGAGTTATACCGAATGAACCTGGCAAAGGGCCAGACGGGATTGTCCATTGCGTTCGACCTCCCTACCCAAACTGGTTACGACCCTGACCACATTTTGGCCCGTGGCGAAGTAGGCAAAGTTGGCGTGCCGGTTGCACACCTTGGTCACATGCGCACATTGCTCAATGGAATCCCACCTGCAGACATGAATACGTCAATGACGATCAATGCACCTGCCGCATGGCTGCTTGCTCTGTACGTTGCAAATGCGCAGGAACAAGGTGCCATTACCTCGCAGCTTCGTGGCACTACGCAAAACGACATTTTGAAGGAATACCTCTCGCGAGGAACATTTATTTTTCCACCGGCAGCATCGCGTCGCATCATCGTTGACATGATCGTGTGGTGCTCGCAGAACGCACCGAAGTGGAACCCAATGAACGTGTGCTCGTATCACCTACAAGAAGTTGGTGCTACACCGGTTCAAGAAATTGCCTTTTCGCTAGCGAACGCCATCGACATTCTCGATGCAGTTCGCGCAAGCGGAAAAGTAAGCGACGAACAGTTCCCGCAAGTGTTTGCTTCTATCTCGTTTTTTGTCAACGCAGGAATTCGTTTTGTTGAAGAAGTGTGCAAAATGCGTGCATTCACAGAACTCTGGGACCGCATTGGTCTAGAGCGTTACGGCATTACCGACGAACGCGCTCGACGCTTCCGCTATGGCGTTCAGGTGAATTCACTTGGCCTCACCGAAGCACAACCAGAGAACAACATTCAGCGCATTGTGTTGGAAATGTTGGCCGTCACGCTGTCGAAGTCAGCACGTGCTCGAAGCGTGCAGTTGCCGGCATGGAACGAAGCACTCGGCCTGCCTCGCCCATGGGACCAACAGTGGTCGCTGCGCATGCAACAAGTGCTCGCATTTGAAACCGACCTGCTTGAGCACGAAGACATCTTTAACGGTTCACACGTCATTGAAGCTCGCACAGCCGAACTTCGCGATGCTGCGTGGCAAGAAATGAGCGAGATCGTCGAAATGGGCGGAGCATTTGATGCAGTTGACTCTCTGAAGGGTCGCTTGGTGTCATCAATGGCAGAGCGAACTCGTCGAATTGAAACCGGTGACCAAACTGTTGTTGGCGTAAATCGATTTACCGAATCAACCGACTCTCCACTCAGTGGTGCCGACAACATTTTGAAAGTTGATCATCGCGTCGAGCAGCAAATGATTGACGATGTGGTTGCATGGCGCGAAGCTCGTGACCAAGGCGCAGTGGATTCTGCACTTGCTTCATTGCGTACGGCAGCCGAAACAGGCACCAACATCATGGATGCTTCTGTTGAATTGGCGAAAGCAGGAGGAACTACTGGTGAATGGGGCGAGGTGCTCCGCCAAGTTTTTGGTGAATACCGGGCCCCTACTGGCGTTGGTGCTGCTGCAGGTCGACGCACCACCGAGCTTGCCGACGTTGCCGAATTTGTGCGCACCATTCCAGGCGGACCACCAAAATTCTTGGTTGCAAAGCCAGGCCTAGACGGACATTCCAGCGGTGCCGAACAGATCGCTGTTGCTGCACGCGATTCGGGAATGGAAGTGGTCTACTCGGGCATTCGTTTAACGCCGGCGCAAATTGCTGCATCCGCACGAGACGAAGACCCAGATGTTGTTGGTCTTTCCATCTTGTCTGGTTCACACTTGCAACTCGTTCCCGATGTGATTTCTGAACTTGCCGCAGTCGGAGTAACCGCACCAGTAGTGCTTGGCGGAATCATTCCAGAATCTGATCGAGCAAATTTGCTAGCGAATGGCGTAACCGCTATTTATACGCCTAAAGATTTTGACATCGCTCGCATCATGCGCGACATTGCTGAAATCGCTGCGGCATATCGCAAGTCACAAAAATAGTTACGGCAACATTGTTGTCGAGCCGGCAACAGCAACGAATCCTGTCGCAGCCGGCAATTTCAACACTTGACCTGCATCAACACGATCCGGGTCTGTAATGCCATTGATGTTCATCAGTTCAGCCATATTGAGACCAAATTTTTCGGCAATCCCAAAGAGCGAATCGCCCGGTTCAACGGTGTACAACACTGGCTCCTGATACACCGTTGTTGTTGTTTGGGGAATAGTTGTTTCCACCGTGGTTGCTACGGGAATCGAATCACCGTTGTCGTGTCGAGACAACATGACAGCAATGATGCCGCTCACCACAGAAATAACGAGTAGAGACCATTGGAGTCTTCCTCGTAGATACATCAGGGTCATGTTAGGTCGCGCAACCTAACCTATGAGGCATGCGTGTACTTGCAGCCGTCGATAAGTTTCGAGGAACCGCAACCGCGGCTCAAGTCGCTGCATCTATTGGTCATGCTTGTTGGGAAAACAGCCATGAATGCATCGAACTACCAATTGCCGATGGTGGCGAGGGAACGCTTGAAGTTCTTGGTGGACCAAACCGTACGAATCGCGTAACAAACCCTCTTGGCCAACCCGTAGATGCGCAGTGGCGTCTGTCCCGAGACGTTGCAGTCATTGAAATGGCGCGTGCTTCCGGCCTCGTTTTGGTTGGAGGAAAGTCAAAAAATGATGTCATCGCTGCAACAACCATTGGCACTGGCGAACTCATCGACACTGCGCTAAACGACGGTGCAAAGCGAATCATCGTGTGTGTTGGAGGCTCCGCAACTGTGGACGGAGGCCTTGGCGCCATTCGTGCCATTAAGTCTGCAGCTCGCTTACGTGGTGTGGAGTTTCTTGTTGCTTGCGACGTGCGCGCAAAATTCACTGATGCCGCCAAACTTTTTGGTGCACAGAAAGGTGCGTCACCCGCACAAATCGAATTCCTCACATCTCGACTGCACGCTCTCGTACAAACCTATAAAGACGAATACGGTATTGATGTTTCCGAAATCGAAGGAGCTGGTGCCGCTGGCGGTCTCGCAGGTGGGCTTGCAGCACTTGGCGCAAAACTCGTGCCTGGGTTTGACATTGTTGCTGACGAAGTTGGCCTTCACGAACACATCAACAATTGCGATGTAGTGATCACCGGTGAAGGTTTTCTTGATGAGGAAAGCTTTAACGGCAAAGTCGTTGGCGGTGTTCAACAACTCGCGATTAAAGCCGGAAAACCCGTTTTCGTTATTTGTGGAGATGCTCAACCCGAGCAACGATCACGAATTGAAGCAATCAGTTTGGTGGAGTCCTATGGCCAAGAAGCAGCCCTGGAACAAACATTGACTTGTATTGAAAAAGCGGCTCGCGAATTACTCGCGAAGCGTTAATCAGCCGGCAGCTGCAGGAAGTGGTTTGCCCGCAAGGTCTGTGCCAAGCAGGATCAACACGCTTGCTTCACCAATGTTTCCTGTTTCCGTTGGAATTGGAGTTGGCATTGGTGCAGTTGCAACACCACCAAGCGTTGTCGCAACAAGTGCTGCAGCGGCTTCGCTAGTCGGGTTGTAATACACGATGGTTGCCGTTTGTTTTGGCGTTGCAGCATCGGTATTGATCGCTGGCTGAACAATAAACCCACGACCTTGAAGCTGTGTTGTGAGATCGCCTGCGCTACCCGAAACTTTTGAAGCATTCGCAATTTGCACCTTGAACGCCGTCAGCGTCAACGTCGTTTCAGTGACGGGTACGTCGACAGGAATGGTGTCAGTAACCACGGTGTCGATTGTGGCTGGATCAGCTGGCACATCTGAACTTGATGAATGGCTGCCACCAATGTCACGCAAAATGAGGAAGCCGAGCAATACGGCAACTGCTGCGACAACAATTGACATCGTTGAGTTGAGGCTAGAACCGTTGGAACCTGGTCCACGGCGAGGGCGACGTGCGTTTTGACTCATACATTTACCGTACCCGTCTAGGGCACACCGATTGAGTCATGGTCGGTATTTCAGAGCCGGGTGTGGGAATTGAACCCACGACCTACCGCTTACAAGGCGGTTGCTCTGCCCCTGAGCTAACCCGGCGTACTTCATTGAGCGCCTCAATGATACGGGCGTTTGGCTATTTCGTTGTGCGTGCCCT
>CANIHL010000013.1 GCA_947467375.1 Acidimicrobiaceae bacterium
ATTGGCGAGCCACCACAGCACCTGAAAAGCCGGCGCCAACGATGGCAAAGGACCGTGACACCACGGCTAAATACTAGTTAATTAGTGGGAAAGCCAAGGGGCGCATGCGCCTTCCAAGTCGCGAACTTCAATGCGATCGCGATTGGCATATGTCACCTGATTGTTTGGGTCTGGGCGCAAACGGAAGGTGCGGAACGACATCTCGGTGGTGTCGATGGCAAGAATTCTGCCCGACAATGATTCGCCAAGACCAAGCAGCACCTTGATGGTTTCTAGTGCCTGAATTGAGCCAACAATTCCTGGCAACACGCCAAGTACGCCTGCTTCTGCACAACTTGGTGCAAGTTCTGCTGGCGGTGGCTCTGGAACCATGTCGCGATAGGTAGGACCATTCTTTGGGTCGAACACGGTGACCATTCCTTCAAAGCGGAAGATGGAACCGTGCACCACGGGAATGCCGAGCTTGATGCTTGCATCGTTCAACAAGTATCGACTTGGGAAGTTGTCTGCGCCATCCACAATGACGTCGTAGCCAGCAATGATATCCATGATGTTGCTTGCTTCTAAGCGAGTGTCGTACGCAATCACTTTCACGTCTGGGTTTAGCAATTGCAAAGTCTTCTTTGCTGATTCAACTTTGCGATCACCAATGCGATCGATGTTGTGCAAAATTTGGCGCTGTAAGTTTGATGCATCTACTTCGTCCATGTCGACGATACCGATGGTGCCAACTCCGGCTGCTGCCAAGTACAACGCTGCTGGCGAACCAAGTCCACCTGCTCCAAGCAACAACACTTTGCTCGACAACAGTTTCGACTGACCCTCTACCCCAACTTCGGGCAACAAAATATGGCGTTGGTAACGATTGCGCTGCTCTGCAGTAAGCACAGCAGGCGTGCGCCATGGGCGACCTTCGTCTTTCCACTTACCAAAACCGCCGGCAACAGAAACCACATTGGTGTATCCAAGTTCGCTCAGCGTTTTTGCGGCGAATGCGCTGCGTACTCCACCTGCGCAATACACGAGAACCGGTGCAGTCTTTTCTACGATGCGACCTTCAATTTGTGCTTCAAGATGTCCGCGCGGAATATGCAACGCGTCTGGCAATGCACCTTGTTCGTATTCGTCTGGTTCGCGAACGTCGAGAACGATCACTCCACCTGCGGCAATGCGCGATGCTGCCTCGTTCGTATCAATTTCGGTGATTTGTGATTTTGCTTGCGCAAGTAGGTCGCGGAAACCGGCCATGGGGGAACCTCCGCCTAATACCCTACCAATTCAGTCAGGAATTCACGCGGCCCTGATTACTCAACGATTTGCGGAAGCACCGTGCCGATGTCGCCATTAATCACGATGTCGGCATAGCGGTCCATGTCAGTCGGCTGACCATTGACGATGATGACGTGAGCGCCATTGGCTTTTGCACGCGGAACAATGTTTGCCGCCGGATACACACGCAACGACGACCCCACTACTAAGAGCACATCGCATTCGTCTGCTGCAAGTAGTGCAGCTTCGATGACATGTTGCTTCAACGACTCCTCAAACAAAATGGTGTCACTTTTCAAAATGCCACCGCACAGCAAACACTTCGGGTCGGCGTCGCCAGCGAGCACTCGCTCTACTGCCGCGCGCATGGGGTGCGTGTCTTTGCACTCCCAACACACCGCAACATGCATCGTGCCATGCAGTTCGTGCACGATTTCCGAATGATTACCAGCTTTTTGATGTAGGCCGTCAACATTTTGTGTGGCCACTGCGCACAACACTCCACGCTGTTGCAGCTGCACTAACGCTTTGTGTCCGACGTTTGGTTCAGCAGTCCATGCCAAGTTACGTGCGCGGTTTTGCCAAGCAATCTTTCGCACTTCAGGATCGTTTAAGTAGTAACTGAGTGTTGAGGTTTTTTCGGCGAGCGGGTTTTTTGTCCACAAACCATTCGGCCCGCGAAAATCGGGAATTCCCGAGTCGGTGGAAATACCCGCGCCAGTAAATGCGGTGACTCGTTGTGCTGCGCGCAACAATTCGCGAGCGCGCTCGATAAGTGGTGTGTAGTCGTTCATAAAAAGCGCAACTGGGTTACGCACAAATGGTGCCACGGCGTGGTGGCTGCGCACACATCGTGCCAATGAACAAATCACCCGAACTACTCACCCAGCCCACCATCGTGGTGGTGCCTTGGGTTGACCCTGTGGTCGATGCTGCTGGAGCATCGCTCTTTTCTCGTTACGTCGAGCTGTATTGGTTACCCGTGCTTGGGCCAAGCGCGCTGTGGATCTTGCGTCGCATCGTCATGGGCTTCGAAACGTTTCCCGAGGGGTACGAACTGGATTGCGCCGCCACCGCAAATGACATTGGCCTGAGCTTCTCGCAAAGCCCCAATAATTCGTTCACACGCTCGTTGCAACGATGCCTGTATTTCGGAGCGTTACAGCCCCACCAGGGCGGTCTGGCGGTGCGTTGTTACTTGCCAGCAGTAAGCAAGCGGCACTTACAGCGACTGTCGCCCGCATTGCGCGAAGTTCACGAAGCCTGGAACCCCGGCAACATGTCGGGCGAAGACACCGCTTCAAGCCACGGCACATAGTTCTCCATAAACGCCCAAGACACGCGGTGTATTGCGCTTGGACCATAACCCTGCAACGCCACTCGATGCTTTGGGCACGGATAACCCTTGTTGGTGTCGAAACTCCACATTGGATAATCCAACGAATATTCGCGCATCAATCGGTCTCGCGAAACTTTTGCCAGCACCGAAGCCGCAGACACCGACAAACACGATGCATCAGCTTTCACGTACGCAACAACATGACCAACTAACGGCGAAACGAAGTCCCACTTACCGTCAATAACCGCTGCTGCAGTGTTGAGGTTGACAACATGTCCCAATTGTTCAAGCGCACGTTTTGTTGCCAGTTTTTGCGCCTTGTTCATGCCCAAACGATCGCACTCTTCGTGCGTAGCCGCCCCAATTGCCCACGCTTTGCACGTTGCCGCTACGTGATCGAACATTGCTTCGCGCTTTATTTCCGACAACTGTTTCGAGTCGCGAGCACCACCCATTAATTCCTGAGCACGTGAGGATTCGATGACGTCGTTGGTTAACACCGCAGCGCCAATGACGAGTGGTCCAGCCCATGCGCCTTTGCCAACTTCATCTACACCAATAACACACGATTTACCCGAGAGCAGTAGTTCGCGCTCTAGGTCAACCGTTGGCAGCGTGGTCACTGTGCAACGAACCCGGCCATCAATGCATCGCCACTGGCTTCAACCGAATGCCACGCGCTATCGGTTGCTCCTGCATCGAGACGCAATCCAAATGGGCCGCTTGTTTCCCACAACACCGCAGGCTTTTCGCCATGCCAACGCATGCCGTACGAAACGGTGTGCTCAGGCGAGGCAGCCACGCGGTGGCATTCCATATTCACGCCTAACCACATGCGCGGCACACCAAAACGCAACACTGCTGCGCCACCTTCGCGACGCGGACTGACCAACTGTTCATCGAGCCAGGCGATGACACGAATATCTTTTGGTGCCGCATTTGGCAGCGCAGATACAGGAGCCAAGCGTTGTTGAGATGCAAGCACATCGCCAGCTGCACGATGCTCGCCTATCGCCCACAGAATGCAGCGCGCTGCGAATAATGCACGTTCAACATCCCACTCAATTGATGCTGATTTTTTGTTCTTCTTTAACAAAGCTTCAACGATTTCAGCTACTCGCTCAACGTGATGATTGACTTTTTCGCCCATGCGCACCAATTCATGCAGCGTGAGCAAAAACGAAACGTCATCAGTTGCATCTGCGCCAACCAATTCGCTTCCCCACTCACTTTCGTGGTTACCGCTCAACACCAGTGCATCACTTCGCAAGCGATTGATCAACGGCGACAGCGACTTGTCGGCAACGATTGCGTACCCAGCTCGCTCAACACTGTTCAACCAGCCGCGCTGCAATTGCTCGGAAGATGGCAATTGCTCAAGGTTTACCGTGCCGCCAGTTGCGCGTGGCGATGCAAGAGCAACGCGCAGAGTTGAACCGTGCGCAACTGGAAACACGACGCTGCCCTTTGGAAGTTCGATGCCTTGTGGGCCAAGCGGGCTTGGCTGGCGTGACGACAAGATGTCGCTGCGGGTGAACGCAACCGCAATGGGAAGCGTGGATTCGTTGCTGATTTCAATGACGAGCAGACCGCCGTGGTCGGCCACTGCATACACACGCTGAACAGCATCGCCACTCGGAATGCGCAATCGCGTTTCAACAACCGGAACACCTGCGCGACGATTTTGGCGAACACTTGGCTCTTTAGCTGGGTTATGCCAGCGATCATCTGCCGCCACATACCAATCGAGTGCTTCGTCTTGTTCGTCCATGCGGATTGCTCCGCGCTCATTCACCATTGCGTGCCAGCCACCTGCGCGAATTCCCATGACATGTGCAGCAGGGCGAACTGTGGCGCTCAGCGAAATGGAAGAAATCAGGCCAGGGGTGTTACTCACGCTTCAAGTATTGCCGAAACGGCAGCACTACGAACTAGTCGAATTCGCTTTTGCTTTGCCTACTCATCAGCGCGCGAAGCGCATCGGCTGCGCTGACTTTTCCTGCACACACCGCAGCAACCTGTTCACAAATTGGCATTTCGATGGACAATCGATGAGCAAGCTCCACCACCGAGGACGAGCTTTTCACGCCTTCAGCAACCATGTTCATTGATGCAACGATATTGTCGATCTTTTCGCCTTTACCCAAGCGAACACCAACTTGGGTATTGCGACTCTGCATAGAGGCACACGTGGCCATCACGTCGCCCATGCCAGCAAGGCCTGAAAACGTTGCCGATTGTGCACCGAGTGCAACTCCAAGGCGCGACATTTCGGCAAGACCACGTGTCACCAACGTTGCTTTGGAGTTTTCACCAAACCCGAAGCCCTGCGAAATTCCCGATGCAATTGCCACGACGTTTTTCACCACTCCACCAATTTCGCAGCCCACAACATCTGGGTTTGTGTACAGGCGAAATGTTGGCCTCCCAAAAATTTCGACTAATTCGCGTGCCACCGATTCGTCAGTGCACGCAATCACGCTGGCTGCCGGTTGTCCAGCAAGAATTTCTTTTGCCAAGTTCGGACCACTTAACACCACAACTGGATTATTCGGCATGATCTGTTCAATGACTTCGCTCATTCGTAAAAACGTGCCCTGCTCAAGCCCTTTTGACAAGCTGACAACAGGAACGCCGGCGCGAACGTATTTGCTTACTTCAATTGCCACATCGCGAAAACCCTGCGACGGCACTGCCATTGCCACAACATCGGCTTGCGCAAGTGCTGTTTGCAAATCACTGCTCGCCTGCAATGCATCGGGCAGAACTGTCGCTCCCAAATACGCCGAGTTGGTATGCAGCGAATTAATTTCGTCGGCAAGTTCACCACGGCGCGACCACAACATGGTGTGTGCATTGTGCGAAGCAAGCGCCGCAATCGTGGTTCCCCACGAACCAGCACCCACCACACACACTCGTTGCGTCACGTCGTAAACATTACGGCAGTCCGTTACGGCCGTAGGCTACGCCCGTGGCAACAAACCCTTCTTCACTGCAACGCGGCGCTGTGGTGTTGCCGATTAAGGGGTTCAGCGATGCAAAAGGACGCCTAGAACCCGTACTTTCTGCCGAGAATCGCGCATCACTTGCGGCCTTCACAGCAGGTGGAGTGCTTGAAGCAGCAGAAGGCGTAGAAACCTTTGTCGTGTGCGATAACGACGAAGTTGCACAGTGGGCGCGAGAGCGCGGCGCGATGGTGGTGCGTCAACACAAGGCAGGACTGAACGGTGCTGTTGCCAATGGAGTAGATACCGCGCAGTACAAGCGCGATTGGGTGCTTATTGCTCACAGCGATTTGCCGTTTCCCGAAGCATTGCTAACAGTTATTGATCGCGAACTTGTGACCACAACCGTGACGATTGTTCCCGACAGGCACTCTGATGGAACCAACGTGTTGGTCATTCCCGCAGGATGTGGATTTACATTTCATTACGGACCAGGAAGCTTTGCTGCACACCAAGAGGAAGCGGCACGCATTGGCTTGCCAGTGCGCGTTGTGCGCCACGAGCAACTAGGCCTCGACATCGACACACCTGAAGACCTCGCCCAACTTCCAGCAAGTTGGCTAGAGGGAGACTTTTCTTAATCGGGTACAAAAAAAATCGAGGGGCCGAAGCCCCTCGATTTCCAGTTTTCCGAACCGATTACGTATCGGCTAAGGGCTAAATTATTTAGCAGCCTTCTTTGCAGCCTTCTTGCGACGCTTCTTAGCAGGAGCCTTCTTAGCTGCCTTCTTCGTAGCCTTCTTCGCAGTCTTCTTTGCTGCCTTCTTGGTTGCCTTCTTAGCTGTCTTACGCTTCTTTGCTGGGGCCTTCTTAGCGGCCTTCTTGCGCTTTTTTGCTGCCATGATTTTCTCCTTGTTTAGGTATTGCTATTTACGGTTTGGATTCAATTCACTCTTCAGCGTTGAGCTTGAAGTGAACTTCATTGCTATTGAAGCTGGTACCTGGACTGGTGCTCCCGTTTGTGGGTTGCGTCCTGTACGAGCTTTACGGCTTGATGTGCTGAACGAACCGAAGCCCGGCCATGCAACCTTCTCACCATTTTTAGCCGAGGCTACGACCAGTTCAAAAAAAGATCCGATAGTGCGTTCGGCATCTGCCTTAGACACTCCGGCTTTTTGAGCAACTGCATCAATGAGCTCTGCTTTTGTCATTTTCTTACCTAGCTTTCTCGGAATCGGATAACTGATTCGTTATCTAGTTGAGTAGGTCTGTGCGCAAATTGCAAGTACTGAATTCGTTGTCAAGCATTTCTGAACAGTTTTTGCACACGTTGCAACTCATCGATGCATCGAAAATTTTTTGTGATATCGATGAAAAAAACATGCGCAACGCGATGAAAAACGTGCGCAACTTTTTTGCTCATTACACCGAATGCCGTACCTCTGTCACGGACCTTCATTTTTCATCAAACCCAATAAACATAAGGGTTTGCTAAAGCCCGTAAATACGCGGAAATGGAAATTCGCTAGCCCCAGTAAGGGTTTCCCGAGGTCAAAAAGGATCATTTTTGGTCTGTATTCCTGAACCCCTTACGGGTGTTGGACGGCCCATTTTTGACGTCTGAAAAGCCCGAAAAATAGCCAAAAAATATTTTTAAAATATTTTGTAAAAAATCCCCAAAATTGCCCTTTCGAGCACTTTTTGCTTGAAAGTTTCAGAAATTGTGAGTATCCACCAAACGCGGATCTCGAAAGTCCAAACTAAGCCACGTTGAATAATTTCATCAACCACTCCGACACATTGTCTTCGTCGATTACAACTGACGAGACGCCGCTCGGAACTCGCGTCGACAGAATTGTTAATCACGCGCTTGCATCGCAAACCGAAGTTGCAACTCGCGTTGTGCTCGACACTTCGGTACTCGTTGCAGATCCTGCATGCATTTACAACTTCGCAGGATGCGATGTGGTTATTCCATTAACCGTGATTGAAGAACTTGATGGTTTGAAAACTCGCATGGATGACGTTGGTCGTTCTGCACGAACTGCGCTTCGCAGTATTGAAGACCTGCGCAAGAAAGCGGGAGGTTCGCTCGCCTCTCCAACCCGCGTTCATGACGGCCCAGACAGCGGAACCGTGCAAATAGAAGTCAATGGCGTACAGCGCAATTTGCTGGTTGAACATGGCCTAGACCCGGATGTTCCCGACAACAGAATTATTGGTGCAGCACTGGGACAAGCTCGCATTTCACCGACCCGCATGATTTCAAATGATGCTGCACTGCGTATTAAGGCTGCGCACATGGGTCTCATTGCCGAAGAGCACCAGCCCGTTGGTGCAAGTGCTGATTCGCGCCCGATGGGTTGGACAACGTTTGATACGACGAACTCACAAATTGATTCGCTGTACCGCAGTGGTGGAATTGAAGTGAGCGAAGTTGATGGCGCCACACATTTAGTGGACAACAATTTCGCCGTGCTGCGCAGTGGCTCGCAATCTGCACTCGCCCGCTGCAACGACAACGAACTCAAACTGTTGGCGCAAACTGCACCTGAAGCGTGGGGCTTACGTTCGCGGAGCAAAGAACAACGTTTTGCACTGGATTTGTTAATGGATCCAGAAATCAATGTGATCGCTCTTGACGGCCGGGCGGGAACTGGCAAAACATTGCTGGCCATTGCTTCAGGACTTGAACAAGTAGTTGAACAGCGGCGCTATGAACGCCTCGCTGTGTATCGCCCACTCGTTCCCGTTGGTCGCGCAGACGTTGGCTTCTTGCCAGGCGACCTGGATGAAAAACTTGATCCATGGATGTCGGCAATTCACGACGCAATCGTTGCCCTCACCGATGAGCGCTCTAGCCGCGATGCGCGCGGTTTGATTGATGAACTCACCGACCGCGGACAACTCACGCTTGAGTCAGTCACGTTCTTGCGTGGTCGTTCGTTGCAGCAGCAATTTGTGGTGGTGGACGAAGCACAGAACTTGGAACCCACCACCCTGAAGACCATCCTCACCCGCATTGGCGAGGGCACCAAGGTGGTGTTCACGGGCGACACCAGCCAGATCGATGCCCCATACATGGGCGAGTCGAATAATGCCCTGGCTGTGCTCATCCATGCCTTTGCCGGCCAAAGCTGTTTTGGCCACATCACGCTTGCAGCCTGCGAACGCAGCGCAGTGGCCAGCCTGGCCGCCGAACTGCTGTAAACAGCCCCCACAGCGCCCCCTGGGCATGTGACTAACGACTAACCACACTGTCAACAACTATGCCCTAGTCTGTGTTTAGTATTTAGTACTAAATAGAACCCATCGTGAAAGGCACTAGTCATGTCACTGAAGGAATCCCCAGTCTCTGAGTCATATCTCTCCGACCTAGTCGACCCGGTTGCACCGATTGGCTCACTCATCGACTGGACGCAGTTTGCTAACTGCAAGGGCAAAACAAAATTGTTCTTCGCACCAAAAGCAGAACGACCACAGGCACGCGAACGTCGCGAAGCAAAAGCAAAATCGTTGTGTGCAGGATGCAACGTTCAAGTGCCGTGCAAAGAATTCGCACGCAACAATCACGAGTACGGACTATGGGGCGGCGAAAACGAAGAAGAACGCCACATCGCTGGTTACACCATGGCTGCACCAATTGGAGTTCGTAGCCGAGCGCTGAAGTCGGCATAACTCCCTATCGCTCATGCATCTGCATGA
The DNA here is from genome assembly GCA_947467375.1 of Acidimicrobiaceae bacterium. Taxonomy (GTDB): domain Bacteria; phylum Actinomycetota; class Acidimicrobiia; order Acidimicrobiales; family Ilumatobacteraceae; genus UBA3006. The sequence continues at coordinate 9,259 of CANIHL010000013.1, forward strand.
GCCTGCCAAACTGTGTGCATGGCAATTGCAACAGACAAAATTACTGATCCAGGCGAATACGTCACTCGGTTCATCGAAAACATTGAACAGAGTCACTTCACGGCCGCCATGGAAATGGTGTCTGAAGATTGTGAATACGACAACGTGCCCATCACCAAGGTGTTTGGCCGCGAAGCAATGATCCAAATCCTTTCCGACTTCCTTGCTGCTGCAACAAAAGTTGAATGGCTCATCCACCATCAAGTGTCAAACGGCGACATGGAACACGGTGTGGTCATGAACGAGCGCACCGACCGCTTTGAGATGGACGGGCGTTGGATAGAACTTGATATTGCTGGATTATTCGTGGTGAGCAACGGAAAGATCGCTTTGTGGCGCGACTATTTCGACCGCGAGTCCTTCACCAAGGCTCTCGCTTCTAAATAGAACACCCCTCGCTTACTGTGCTGAACATGAGCGAATCATTAGCGAACTTGCGGTTCGCAGTTGTCGACACGGAGACCACTGGTCTGTCCCCCACAACGTGTTCAATGCTGCAACTTGGCATTGTTATTGTGCGTGGAGACGGCACCATTGAAAGCCAATTCTCTACCTACGTCAAACGTCGCTTCTGGAAACCGGGCAGGCTTGGCGCTCACCACATTCACGGCATCACGCGTTGGAAGTTACGCAAGGGCATCTCCATTCATGAAGCTCTCGATCGTTTGTCAGCCGAACTAAAAACTGCAACCTTTGTTGCACATAACGCAAAATTCGACCTTGGTTTTCTTCGAGCCGAGGCACAACGCTGCGGACATCCACTAGTTGTTGAGCAACCAATCTGCACGCTCACGCTTTCGCGATCACTCGACCCAAACAAAGCACATCCACATAATTTGCGTCAACTTGCAATTCGCTATGGCATTACCGATGTTCCGAACCACGACGCTCTTGCCGATGCAATTGTGACTGCACGACTCTTGCCAATGTTGCTCGCCAAAGCCAACATCACCGATGCCAGCCAACTGGCCAGCATCGCGCTCAAATAATTCAGCTGTAGCGCTTCAACACTGCCTGCGCAGTGTGCACGCCTAAGTCCACCCATTTGGCTGGCTCAAGCACATCAATAGCGTCACCACCACGCAACAACAATCGACCCAGCCAAGGCTGTGAGCCAACAGCCATTTCAATTTTTACGCTGCCGTCGCTTTGCGGTTCACGTGAAATATATGGATACGTTTCGACTAGACGCAATGCTGCAGGTCGAACCATCAATGTTGCGGTCTCCATGTCGGTTCCAAAGAAATCAACTTCGGCTTCAATTCCCTCGATTTTCGGATCCGCTGTTTTGCCAGTAGGCGTGAACTTTTGAATGCGGTCAATTCGGAAGTTTCGAATGTCTCCAGACTGATCGTCGTCTGCACGCACATACCAATGCCCCATTTGTTCGAACACTGCGCGCGGAAAAATCGTGCGCGACGAATGCGAGCCGGAAATTGGCGAGAAATAGTCAATGGCTACGAATTGTCCGGCAGAAACCGCGTGCTGGGCTTCGACCAAAAACTTCACCGCCTTCACATCGACTTCGACCACGGCATCGCCCTTCGGAAGCAGTGGTTGCAGTTTTTTTAGTGCAGAAGCAAGCGGACCCTTTTTGTCTGCACCCGGCATCGACAATGCCGCACTGCCCATTGCCTGCAGTGCGAAGAGTTCGGCAGAGTTCAATTGCAACGGACGCGAAAACATGAGTGGAACCTCGGCGAATACTTCACCTTCGTCAACGAACACATCAATCAATGCATCTGGCGTATACGGAGGCACACCACACATGGCCGCCATCATCAAATCGTTCATCAGTTCTTTTTCGCTTAACTTGAACTGCTTTGCCATATCGGAAAGCTTCACGCGCTTACGGCTAATGAGCCACGGCAACATGACCAACAACCCTTCAACGCGCTCGGCAGCCCCGCGCGGACCTCGGCGAGATTTACGCATTGCCATTAGCGACCACCTGCCTGCTCGGTGAGCCACGCAACGACTTGTTTACGAACACGCGGTGGACCAATGACTGTTGCGTGATCGACCATGGCAAACAGCCACACGCGAAATGCAGTCAGATTTGCACACGGAATTGCAAATTCCACTCCGCCATCAGCATGTTCTTTCACTACAGATTGCTTTCCAAACTGTGTGCGCACACCACTTGCCAAACTTGCATCCACCAGCACGGTTGCAACTGCATCTTCGCCGTGACCTTCTGCAAGCAATTCGGCTTCTGTTGGCACTGCCTTTTGTAAATCAAAATCTTTTGGACGATTAAACGATCTGCGATCGCCTACAGAAATTTCACCATCAATCCGGTCGATTCGAAATGTTCGGCGATCGGCGCGCAAGTGGTCGTAGCCAACGAGGTACCAGAATCCGGCGCGCGCCAACAAACCATATGGGTCCACATTGCGTGTTTCGCCCTTGTACGAAAATGTCAGCGTGCGGTGTTCAACGACGCCGTCGGCGAGCGTGGTCATCAGCTCGTCATCCAACTGGATGTTCAAACTGGTTGACTGCGCATTGAGCGCACGTTCTCCACCAAGTTTCCATAGTGCTTCGTCGCCGTGACTTGCACCCACGCGAACTGTTGCCATGGCTAACTGCAATGCAGCACGTTCCTCATCGGTCAGACCTAAATCGCCGAGTTCAAAACTCTTGCGGTCTACTCGGTACGCACCTTCGCCAGCCTGATCGCCACCGAGCGTGATGAGTTCGATGGGAATTCCCAGTGCGCGCAAGTCTCCTTTGTCACGCTCGAACGCTGCTCGCGCTGCTGTGTCAGATTCTGGGTATTGACCAACAAGATCTTGACGAATCTGCTTCAGCGTCATCGGCTTGGTGCGTTGCACCAGCAGTGCAAGCAGGTTGATCATGCGCTCTGCTTGTGAATACCTCTCCGCCACAGCGCTCAGACTAGGTGTTAGAACGGTGCTTGTTGTACCACTGCACCAAATTTGCCGTAGAGGCGTCGGTGCCACCAGTTTGGCTTGGTGCTGAAATCTGTGCAGAAACCTCTGCTGCCAATTTCTTGCCTAATTCAACGCCCCACTGATCAAAACTATTAATACCGAACACACAACCTTGCACAAACACTGAATGTTCGTACAGGGCGATGAGTGCCCCCAACGTGTGCGGCGTGAGCGACGACAGCATCAGTGTGGTGCTCGGTCGATTTCCCGGCAACGTGCGATGTGGCTCTGCTGAATTACCAAATGCCAGCGCTTGAGTTTGGGCAAACAGGTTGGCCACAAGTACATCGTGCGCTTCGGTATCGCGTGTTGGTGTTGCAGCCACGCCAATGAAGTCTGCTGGCACCACGGATGTGCCTTGATGCAACAACTGCATGTATGCGTGTTGGGCATTCGTGCCCACACCGCCCCACACAATTGGAGAAGTTGGCAGAGAAACTGGTTGGCCATCAACGGTTACCCGCTTGCCGTTGCTTTCCATTTCCAGTTGCTGCACATATGAAGCAAACGACTTCAACGCGGTGGAATACGCAATCATCGCTCGTGTTTCGCGGCCAAGTAGCGAGCGATTCCAGATGTTCAGCAGGCCCATCAGCACAGGCGCATTGCGATGCAACGGCTCTGTCATGAAGTGCTCATCCATTGCACGCATTCCCACAAGCATGTTGTCGAATGCGTTAGACCCGAAGGCGATGACATTCACCAGATTTACAGCAGACGAAATTGAATAGCGCCCGCCCACCCACGACCACATAGGAAATGCGTAATCGGCTGACAAGCCGGCGCTCGCAGCCTTTTCTGGGAACACCGATACCACTGCAAAATGCTTCGAAGCATTCTTGGATCCAACTGCATCTGAAATCCACTGTGCAATGATGCGACCATTACTCAGGGTTTCTGCAGTACTAAACGACTTTGAGCACAACACCACGAACGTTGTTTCGGGGTCGCAATTCTGCAAGACCGCGCGAACATCGGTTGGGTCAATATTGGAAACAAAATGAGCGCGAACTGCCGGAGTAGTTGACGATGACAGCGCTTCGTGAACAAGTGTCGGACCGAGGTCACTTCCGCCAATACCTACGTTGATGACACTCTGGAATTTTTTTCCAGTTGCACCAGTGACGCTGCCCGAACGAACCGACTCTGCGAAGTCATTGACGAGTGTTCGAACACGATGAACTTCCTTCATCACATCTACGCCATCTACATTGATTGATGTTTCCAATGGTGCGCGCAATGCCGTGTGTAATGCAGGCTGATTTTCTGTGCCATTTATAATGACTCCTGCAAACATGTCATTGCGCTTGCGCTCTACGCCCGCCTGTTCAGCCACTGCAATCAATTTCTGCAATGAGTTTTTATCGATGTTTTGCTTTGAAAAATCAACGAGCAATGCGTCTTTTCCAACCAACACCTCAACACTCAAGGTTTCGGTACGCGACGAATCGCCGTCAAATAGGTCTTTCAGCGTTGTCTGAGAAATTGCGGCTGCACTATCAAGCGCTGCGGACCATGCGGGAGTTGTGGTGATATCCACTCATTACAGGCTACCTTCGGGACTAGCGTGAACGAATCATGACAAAGCCTGTGGCAAAGCCAGATACTTCGCAGGCAGCAATTGCGCAAAGCCTGTCGGTGTATTTCATCTGGGGTGCACTCACGTTGTACTGGAAAGAACTCCACGGCTTCGATCCGTTCGAGCTCATTGGCTGGCGAATTACGTCATCGGTTTTGGTTTTAGTTGTGGTCATGCTCACCACTGGTCGTTTAGTACCACTTTTACAATCACTACGTAATCCACAATTGCTGCTTCGCATTGCGCTTGCAAGCGTGCTCCTCACCATCAACTGGGCAACGTATGTGTGGGCAGTGGTAAATGACCATGTCATTGAAACCGCACTTGGTTACTTCATTGCTCCAATACTCACCATCGTCGTTGGCGTATTCGTACTGCACGAAAAGCTCCGCGGAATTCAACGCATAGCGGTGACTTTTGCAGTTGGCGGAATCGCTGTGCTCACCGTCGCGTACGGTCGTGTGCCTTGGATTGCGCTCATCATCGCGACATCGTGGACGTTCTATGCCTATCTCAAAAAGAAGGTCCCACTCGCTCCGTTAGAGAGCCTCACTGCTGAAGTTATTGTCCTTGCAGTTCCTGCCTTCATCTATTTGTGCACAACATGGAACAACGTCGACAGCGTGCACAACACGGCCTCTTCTGTGGAGTGGGTTTTCGTTGCATTCACTGGCGTGATTACCGCAGTGCCCTTGCTGATGTTTGCGAGCGCTTCTCAGCGCACTCCACTCACCATTCTTGGCCCAATGCAATACATCGTGCCCACCATGAACTTCCTCATTGGTTGGCTGATGTATGACGAGTTACTCACGTCATCGAAGGTTGCAGGCTTTTCTTTGATTTGGGTGTGCCTCGCGCTTGTACTGACAGATTTGTTCAGGACACAGCGGCAGCAACAAATCGCTTCAAACCGTCAATAACTGCGTCTTCACGCTCTCTGTCATTGATGACGTAAGCAAATCGCGCCAACCCAGAAATCATGACGTCAAACAAGTCCTGCAACGTGCGTGCGGTCATTTCAGATCCAACTTCACCGCGGGCAACTGCGTTTTCACAGAGTTGTTGGAAAAACACTGCCCAATCTTTACGTAGTGGGCGAATCGCATCAGAGAGTTCTGGATGGCGACGCGCTTCCGCAGAAACTCCAACAACAAACCCAATAAGCGAAGCGTCGTTTTTACTTACCTCTGTCAGCGCATCAATGATTGCTGCAAACTTATCGACCAAGGAATCACACGGTGCTGCTGCTGCAACCACCGCTTCAGTCACCATGTTTTGCACTTGCTCAAATGCAGCCACATACATGTCAAGCTTTGAAGGAAAGTAGTGATAAATCGCGCCGGTCGTTATGCCAGCTGCAGCGGCAACAGTGCGATTAGTTGTTGCGTCGTAACCAATGGTGGCAAACGATGCACGTGCTTCGTGAATGAGGCGCTCGCGTGTTTCTCCAGCATCAGTCGAGCACGGACGGCCCAGCTTTTTTGTTGGTGCAAGAAGCTTCATAAAATCAGGCTAATTCGGGGTGTGCTAACTAAGCGAAGCGGCGGAGCAGGTTCGCTAGCTCCACCGGACGATCGCCCTGCACGCTATGGCCAGCCCCGTCAACCACTACTACCTCTGCCTGAAGGCAACGCTTTTGCAGTTCTGCAATGTCCTCGTCGTCAACCACAGGAGACACTCCTCCACGAACCATGAGCAACGGCTTGCTCCAAGAACTGATCATGTCCCACATTGGCGATCGCGGAGCTTCGTGGCCAGGAGCAGAACCTGCGGTTTCAGTCTGTCCGCGACGGTCGTAACGCCATTGCCACGAACCATCTTCTATCTGTTTGGCATTGTGCAAAATTCCACGACGCAAACTGGATTCGCTACGCGTTGGATTGTGTTCTTTGGTTCGAGCAAATAATTCATCAAAACTTGCAAAACTTTGTGGACCATTAATGAAATCGAGTACAGCTTTTGCCTTCTTGCTCGTTACTCCCGGCGTGATGTCAACGAGCACCAGATGCGGAACGAGTTCTGGGCGTGCGTTTGCAAGTGCAAGACATGTCAATCCGCCAAGCGACATGCCAACGATGGCTTCAACATGTGTGGCGTGCGCATCAATCACTTGCGCAATGTCTTGCGCCATACCTTGCGGGCTGTACGTTGCGTCTTCTCGCCATGACGAATGTCCGTGGCCTGGCAAATCGACTGCGATCAATGGAACGTTTAACGCCAACGCAACGGTGTCCCATGTGTGCGCGTTTTGGCCACTGCCGTGCACCAACACCAAACGCGGTTCTCCCGTTCCCCATTTCAACGCACTGAGCACTCGGCCATCGCTCAACGTGGTGTTCACACGAGCAACTGTCGGCATCGGCGACACGGTCAATGCGTATTCAGCAATGTTTTCGCTGAACAATGAAAACTCGTCGTAAGGAATGCGCTCCATCTGTTGAACCTTATTCCAATTAACTATGGAACGACAGTGGTCGTGGCGCCTGGCTTTGGCGCGAGAGTCGACGAGGTCGTTGTGGTGTAGTTCGGGTCTGGTTTATCAAATGGCGGAACTGGTGATCCGTATTCTTCTGGCTCTTTAATGCCATCAAAGACATACACACGATCGCCGTAGGCAACGAGTGCCGGAAAGTAACGAGCAACGGACATCGGAATACGCACACAACCGTGCGACGCTGGTTTTAGTGGAACAAGAATTGCTCCGTGGATGGCCACGTTGTAATTGAAATACACGGGGTTGTACATACTTCCCAATTTTGATTCGCGCATTCCCGTATGTCGGTTGTAAAAGTAGAAAATCCCTGGCGGTGTTATTGCCTCACCGCAAATTCCTTCTTTGATTTGCTGCGCGGTGTTGTTTCCATCCTGGCCTGGGTCAATAGTTACTTCCTCACACCATTTTTCATTTGAGCCAGAAGAGATATGCGTAATTAATTGCGGTTCGCCTGCTTTAAACACCACCAGCACTTGCTCGGGTAGGTAAATCTCCACATGGCTTGGTGAATCGGCCTGTCGACGAGGAGCCACTGGGGCCGCAGTCTCCATAATCGCCCAGGTAGATGGAGTCACTTCATCGGTTGCACGCTCGCGCGGCGTTTGCATAATCAGTTTCTGGAATGCCCACACCGCTTGCACGGTGTTTTGGCCATACACGCCGTCTTGCGGGCCCGGATCAAAATGCATCGCAGATAGGCGTTGCTGCAAGCGCAATACGTCGTCACCCTTCATGCCTGGCTTAATAGTGCGCGTAAGCGGAACAGTGACAACAGGAACCGTTGATTGCTCAATTGTGGAATCAGAACTTCCCGATGCCCCATTGCTGTTTCTGTCATTAGCAAACATGCCAACGGCCACCACGGTGATCAATACTGCAAATGCGGCGAGTGCTGGCCTCCAGCGCTCGTATGCGCTGTGTGCAGGATGAATATTGTCACCTACGAAGTCTTCGTCATATTCGAAGTCTTGGTCGTAAAAGTTATCGGAGTCGTCGCTCATGACTTTTTCGGTGAGAGTGCATTGAGTTTTGCGCGCAAGGACCACGCTTCTTTCAAAATTTTCACGATGACCGATGGTGAACTCAGCGTTGAGACACCACGTGTGCGCGGGAAATAGTCAACACCAAACTGCACCACACTCATTCCCAACTTGCGCGCACTAACCATCAGTTCGGCATCGATAAATGAACCTTCGCTCGTGAGCTCAATAGTGTTCAGAACATTTCTGCGAACCAATTTGAATGCGAAGTTCACATCGCGGAATCGACAACCGAACAACGCTCGGACCAAGAGGTTATAGAGGAACGAATACACCACGCGCACGAAGCCTTCGTCTGTGCGATCAAACCGATAGGCGGCAACGATGTCAGCTTCGTATTGATGCATGAGTCGTAACGCTTTATGCACTTCGCGGAAATCAAACGGCAAATCGGCGTCTGTGTACAACACGACATCGCCCGTTGCGGCAGCAAAACCAGACTTGATCGATCCACCAAGTTTGCGATTTACAGGATGATGCACCACTTTGATCCGTGAATTTGCAGCGGCAGCGGCATCGGCCAATTGCGGCGTTGCATCGGTTGATGCATCGTTCACGATGATCATCTCGTAGTCCTGCACCGTGCCTTCGGCAATCAATTCATCACCAAGTTCAATCGCTGCGTTCAGCGCGCGCTGGAGATATTCCTCTTCGTTCCACATGGGGAAAAACACCGAAAAACGAGTGAAAGATGGTCGGGACATGCGCCATCAGGCTAACTGGAGTGGTTTGGGTTGTACTGTTCAGGATGTGAAGTCCCCCTGGAAGCTCGTTGGTGTTACATCGTGGTTGCTTGTAACTGCCGCCCTTACGTGCGCTGCAATCGCTAGTAGGTCGGTTGGAAAATCCACCTGGTGGCTTGGTCCAGAATCGAACCCGACGTTTGCCCTCCTGTGGGCACTGCCATTTTTGATGCCGGTTGTCAGCATCGTTGCCATCCTTCGACTACCGCGCATTGCTGGATACGTCGGAATTGGATGCTCACTTGTGCTTGCTGGTGTTGCAATTGGTGATATCGCAGGCTCGCCTGGAATCGCAATCATTGAAGGAATAACCGCAGTATCGGCACTGTTCATCGCAATAGCGACACTTGCAGGACGTGAACGCAACTAAAGCGGTCGCCTTCAGCACGCCAAATTCAGTACCGTGTTTACATGCCTGATTCAAGCGCTGCTGCTTCTAACGCCAAAGTTTTATCGTCATTGCCAATTGGCGAGCGCGTAGGCATTGCGTTCTCTGGAGGTCTTGACACATCTGCAGCCGTTGCGTGGATGCGTGAAAAGGGTGCGCTTCCCTATGCATACACCGCAAACCTTGGTCAACCAGACGAACCCGACTTAGACGGAGTTCCTGTTCGCGCCAAACAGTACGGGGCCGAAGGCGCCAAACTTGTTGACTGTCGAACCGAGTTGGTACATGAGGGCCTCGTCGCTTTGCAATGCGGTGCTTTTCATATCACCACTGCTGGCAAAACGTATTTCAACACCACTCCACTTGGACGCGCCGTAACAGGAACCATGCTGGTGCGTGCCATGAAAGAAGATGGCGTTGACATTTGGGGCGACGGCAGCACATACAAGGGCAATGACATCGAGCGCTTCTACCGCTACGGGCTGCTTGCTAATCCAAAACTTCGTATTTACAAACCGTGGCTGGATGCCGACTTTGTTCGCGAAATGGGTGGACGTGCAGAAATGAGTGCGTTCCTCACCGCAAGGAAACTTCCTTACCGTGACTCTGCCGAGAAGGCGTACTCAACAGATGCCAACATTTGGGGAGCAACACACGAAGCAAAGCAACTTGAAGAGTTGAACACCAGCATGCACATCGTGAAACCAATTATGGGTGTTGCTCATTACGACCCTTCGGTGTCCATTGCAACCGAAGATGTTGTTGTGTCGTTTAAAGAAGGATGGCCGGTTGCGCTGAACGGCAAATCGTTTGCATCGCAAACCGAATTGGTGAACGAAGCAAACGTCATTGGCGGTCGACACGGACTTGGCATGAGCGACCAAATTGAAAACCGCATCATCGAAGCAAAGAGCCGTGGAATTTATGAGTCGCCAGGACTCGCTCTCTTCCACATTGCGTACGAGCGTTTGCTCACAGCAATTCACAACGAAAACACGCTCGAGAATTATCGCCAAATGGGCCGCAGGCTTGGCCGCTTGTTGTACGAAGGCCGTTGGTTCGACCCGCAGTCGCTCATGCTTCGCGAGCCACTCATGCGCTGGGTTGGTTCACTCGTTACCGGTGACGTCACTATTCAGCTTCGTCGCGGTGATGACTACAGCATTTTGAACACCACTGGCCCACACCTGACATATGCCCCAGAACGTCTGAGCATGGAACGCGTCGAAGACGCTGCATTCGGGCCGCTCGACCGTATCGGTCAGCTCACCATGCGCAACTTAGACATTCAAGACACGCGAGCAAAGATTGATGAATACCGCAGCGCAGGCACACTTGGCGCTGGCGGATTGCTCGAACTTGAATAATTGGCGTTAGCCGTTAACGAGTTCGCGCACAATTGCGGCAACGAGTGCTGCACGCTCACCCATTTTTGACACCTTGATGTATTCGGTGTCTGCATGCGCGCCACCGCCACATGCTCCAAGGCCATCGAGTGTTGGAACGCCAATTGCGGCGGTGAAGTTTCCGTCTGACCCGCCACCAACAGCAATGCCCTGCAAATCGTGAATGCCCACTTCAGGTGCAACACGCTTTGCAATTTCGTACAGAGCTGTTGCTGCAGACTCGTGCATCGGCGGACGATTGATTGATCCGCTCACCTTCAACGTCGCGCCAGTAACCGTTGGCTTGAGCGCCGCGAATGCTTGTTCAACGCGCTGCTTTTCCGCAGGAAGATTGATGCGTGTGTCAACCGTGATTTGCGCATTTGCAGGCACCACGTTTTCAGTTGTTCCAGCAGTTGCAACTGTTGGTGTCACCGTCGTTCCAACTTCTGGTTTTGCAATTGCAGCAATGGCCTGCACCTGCGCTGCAAGCTCCATGAGCGCATTGATTCCTTTTTCTGGCTCCAAGCCAGCGTGGCTCGCGCGACCAACGATGTCGACGGTGAATGTGCCCACGCCTTTGCGCGCGATCTTCAACGCATCGTCGTTTCCACTTGGCTCAAGGACCAAAACATTTCCTGTAGCCAGTGCACGCGTCTCAATCAATTCACGCGAGGTGTATGAGCCAATTTCTTCATCTGATGAAATCAAGATTTCAACTTGCTCACACTCGCGAATTTCGCTCATTCCATAAATGGCCTGAATAATTCCGGCCTTCATGTCAAAAATTCCAGGCCCGCGAGCAACGTCGCCTTCAACGCTAAAACCGCGCTTCGCAACTGTTCCCTTCGGGAAGACGGTGTCGTGATGACCAACGAACAACACCTTGGTGTTGTCACCACCCTTCCAATACACGTGTGGGCCTTTTGCACCAGGAACAATTTCTGGTGCTTTGCCCAACACTTGCGTCATTACGCCAGCAAGAAACTCGGCACTGCGCTGCAAATCGTTTAGCTCATTCGATGGCGACTCAAGATCAACGAACTGTTGCACGTGAGCGAGCATTTGTGCAGTCCGAGCGTCGAGCGCAGAGCGCAACTGGGCATTCGTCGGCGTCCCTGTTGGCAATGGCATCTCTCTAGTCTGCCCGACACTCAGCCCTAACGAGATGTTGATTATCGATACTTGTGCCCGGGATGAGACTCGAACTCATACGGCTATTTCTAGCCAGGGGGGTTTAAGCCCCCCGCGTCTACCATTCCGCCACCTGGGCTTGGGTGTGTAGGTTAGGCGCGATTCAGCGGAGTTGTGCTTTCTTAGTTGCCAAGAATCTGATTGACCATCTCAATCAGGCTTGGCTCTAGCAAACGAACTCCAACCATGGATAAGTGATTGTTATCCAAATACAACGCTTTTCCGTCCTTCTCTACAAAACATTCAGTGGTATCGCACAGCACCGGGAATGGATCGTACAAAAATACATCAGCAGCTGTATCAGACTTCCAATCTTGCGTAATTGGATTTGCCACTTCGTCTTGTTGTTGACGCGATAATGGAATGAGAACAGGTTTACGAATTCGTCTCGGCGATACATAATCCGCGTAAAACGGGTTATCAAGAACAATTAAATGATTTGCATTCCGAAGAGTCGAAAAACGTGAAAATGTTTCGGCGATATCTTTTCGATATGACCGCTCTGTTACTCCATTGTTTGTCTTGTAGGAGTTCACGATCAAATCGAAATTTCCACCAGGAAAACTATTGTCCATGATTCGTGAATAGTTTTCATCTCGGCAGATCATCACACAAGTTGTCAATTGGAAACCATGTTTCTTTGCATAGTCAACAAATACCGGAATGATTTGATACGTGTGAGAATCACCAAACAACAAAATCTTTATGTCAGAAGACTCTGGACCAATTACGCACAATTCATTCCAGAAATCGCAGTCATGCAACACTGTGCTTGGAAAGACATTTCCATAATCTTCACGAGCTCTTAAAGTTGAAACTTCGAGACCCCACAGAACTGTCACTGGAACGACGACCAGGGCTGCAGCAAGAAGCATCTTCTTTTTGAACTGAAGTTTCCTTGCTCCCCGAAACGGTATTTCCACAAAACGATACGACAGAAATGCTGGCACAACCGACAGGAGCACCAACGCACTTTTGCGCTTCGCGTTAGCCGGATGAAAAACATCCTCAGCAACTGCAACTGCAATCCAATGCCACAAATAAATTGAATATGAACTGTTTCCAATTGCTTGAAACATCCGGTTACCAAAAATTGACTGCTTATTTAACGCCGACTGAGGTAGTGAATAGATAAATGCAGCAGTTGCAAATGCCGTCACAGAACTAACAACAAATTGAGACCACCCAAAAGCCGGGTGCGCAACGAGTACGAATACAAGAGTTCCAATTGATAGCGATACCAAAACGGAAAACTTCCTATGCACCTGGATATTTCCGCGCAACTCGCGTTGAGATATGACAACGGCAACAAGTAGCCCTAACAAGAATTCCCACGCTCTTGTCACTGTTGAATAGAAAACAAAAACCGATCTGAATTCCGTGGAAAACCAACCCAAGTAACCGCTATAAATAGCAAGTGCGGAAGCAAGTGAGGCAACTCCGAGTGCGGCAAACCCTCTCTTCCACACCAGAACTCGGTCACCAAAAACTTTTTTACGCCCCAATACGGCCAGTACTGCAATAAAAATTGGAAGTGTCAGATAAAACTGCTCTTCAAGCCCAAGTGACCATGTATGCAAGAAAAATGTTGAGTTTGCATCTTGCAAGAAATAGTCCATCTTGTGGAACATGAAGAAGAAATTGCCGTAGCTAAATAATGCGGCACGTGCCTGCTGAATGAAAAAGTCTTGCGAGCGGTCGAATGCAAGCACAACGTATGCATACACAGAGGCACCCACAACCATGAATGCGAGTGGAGGGTATATTCGGAAGAATCTGCGCTCAAAGAACCTGCGGAGCGAGACCTTTCCCGAAGAAGTTTGCTCATTTGCCATTGTCAGACCAATGACGAAACCAGACACCACAAAGAACATGTCGACGCCAACGAAACCGCCGCTGAACATTCCAATGCCCAAATGACTCAGCACCACCAAAGTGACGGCAACTGCGCGCAGGAATTGAATTTCTTTGCGGATGCGATGCCCTGAAGTCACCGCTCCAGCGTAGTTGAGCGTTTAGTTACGCAACGCGCGGCTGAACAGCCGGAACATGCACGTCTACCTCTTGTGTTGCAACATATCCATGAATGGAAAGTATGGACCACAACGCAGTGCGCACATGGTCTGAATCTGGTGCATTGAGTTGATTGACCACCACCACACCTTCGATCATGTCGCCAAGAATGGCAACGAACGGACGATCGCGAAGTGCAACTGCCACCACTCCACCGCCCTCACGGCGACGCACCGTGCGATTCACGCCAATGACCCGAGGTGGGCTGCGAAAACTTGGCGCAAGCAACCCAAACCGTTGAGTTTCACCAGCAATTAAGCGCGCAACTGCGGCAAATTGCATGGTGGTCGAGGTGCTCATGGCCACAGCATGACACACCCATGTGACAGAGTGACCGTGATGTCTGATACCGAACTCAATGCAATGCAACTGGCTGTTCTTGAAGCTTTAGGCAAAGAACCCGACTGGGTTCCCATCCCTCGAGAAGTCATCGAAGGCATTCGCACGGAGTTGCACGACGGACTTGCCGACATTGCCCCAAGTCTTACTCCTGAAAACGCATTATGGGTCAGCAAGCACAAGCTCACCACTGTGCACGGATGCGAAGCCAACCACCTCGCAGGTCTCACAGGTTTTGAATGGACGCTTGGCAATGTGAAGGGCACTATTTTGCACAAGGCGGTTGAACTTGGGTTGAATTGGCGCAGTGTCATCGTTCCCGCCGATGTGGTGGATGAAGCTCTTTCTCAACTCGCCGACGACGAACGCCAAAGTGCAGGGCCGTTCATTGACAACTTGCCTGCTGGGGACCGCGCGCAATTACGCAGTTCTGCAATCGATTTGTATACCAAATTTGACGAGTGCTTTCCCCCATTGAAGGCAACATGGCGCCCGGTGCTTGAAAGCTCAGCGCGTTATGAAATGTTTGAGCAGCGCATCAACCTCAGCACTCGTGCAGACCTCACGCTTGGCGCTGTTGGTTCCAAAGTCATCATCGACTTAAAGTCCGGACGTGTTCAGCCCAACCATCGAGAAGAACTCCGCTTTTATGCCTTGGTCGAAGCCATGCGCACTGGTGCTGCGCCACGACGTTTAGCCAGTTACTCACTCGTTACCGCACGTGCCGATGTTGAAGACGTAACCGAAGGAGTGCTGCAAGCAGCAGTCCGCAAAACTGTTGACGGCATTCGCAAAATGGTTGAGTTGCAACGCGATGGACGCGAACCAGTCATTCGCAGTGGGTTTTTCTGTTCGTGGTGCCCACTGCTTGAATCATGCACCGAAGGAACAAAATTCATCGCGCGTCGTGACGACCCCGACGCAACTGACGACTTTTAAATATCGCTCATTAACGCAACGGGCACTCCAAGCCCAACGGCACCACGAAATGTGGCAATCAATCTGTTTTTTTGCACTGCTGGTTTTGGTGGGCTCAACACATCTGGACCCAAGTACGCGGCAACTTCATGTACGTCAGCAACGTTCAAAACAAAACCCCATAAAGCTGCATCGCCTGGCGGCATTGATGGCGCCGACACGATTTCAATGATCACATCACCCAGTCGGTGAAAACCTTGGCGCACACTATTTCCCGCATCGCGAATTCGTTTTAACTCTGCACCAGTCGCCTGCTGTAACGCGTGCGACGTGCGTTCTAAGTCGGGTGTATTCACCACAACGTGATCGATGCCGATTGGCGTCAACATAAACCCGTGTGCATCGTGTTGTTCACTTTGGCCATTGCCAGTAATTCCAGTTGTGGGAATTCCATCAATAGACACAATCGTGGAATCGATGTTGCTCAACACCCAAGAATGCATTCCGGGTGGCAGCGTCTCATTAATGCGAAGCGCAATCTCGCCAATGGCAAATACACCATCATGAGAAAAATTGATTCCTACCTGCGCCCAGTTGGCGCGGGAACCACCGATGACCAATTCACAAATTCGTGCCGAACTCATATCAGGCACGCCAGTGCTGTTGCTTAGCCACGCCCCATGTTTGGACGCTTACCGTGGTTGGCCTTCGAGCGACGCATCTTGGCTTTTTTCTTCTTGGTCTTCTTCGACATAGTCCCGCCATGCTAACGGGCAATCTTGGGAATTCCGATGGCTATGCCCGACGCCAGCGGGCCCTTCCGCCCGAATATGGCGTGCCAGATGCATCCGTTTTTGAGCACACATAGGTGGTTGGCGTAGTACTTCCACTCAATGTGTAATAGCCAATTGCGCCTTCTGGAGAACAGTACGAACCTGGGCTTATTTGTGCAACTGTGCCCGCAGATGCGGTGTTTGGTGTCACCGTTGCATTGGTTATTGCTGCAGGTGGATTCGTGACCACCGTCGTGCCACCTGAAATATTTGGCAAGTTTGGAATTGGCGCAATGTTCAACGAACTGCATGACGATTGCAACAAGTTCTTGATGCGCCCAAATTCACTCGAATCCATCGAGAGGCTCCAGCGAACTTTTACCGCAACCCAATTGCCGAGATACGTGCACGTGTACGACTGCAGCGGTGGAAGCCAGTTAGACGGATCTTTATCGCTTTTCGATTGATTCACTGAATCTGTTACTGCCAACAATGTTCGGCTATCCGATGTGTCGTTTGCATAGGCCTTTCGTTGCGCCGCACTCCATGCCCACGCTCCCGAGTCCCACGCTTCCTTCAGCGCTACGACATGGTCGATATCAATATCCGATGGATTACTCCACCGCGCGCCGTCATAGGGCGAAACCCAGTCCCCTGCAATCACATTGCAATTCACCGGGTCAACCTGTGGCAACGAAATGCTGTCACGCTTCAATACTTGATCACGAGAATCGCATCCGTCGCCATCAATGTCGCGCCAATGCTCAAACAACGCACGGTCGTATCCAACTTGATACTCATTTTCAACACGCACGAGCTGCAAGAGCGCAAGTGCACTTCCCACAACGGTTGGTTTTCCCGTTGTTGTCGTCACACTGATACTCGACGTCGTTGACGCAACGCTAGAAGTTGTTGTTGGTTTACTGCAGCGCTGCGTAAACGTTGTCTTCACCGCGCTGAACTCGCGCTGATCCATCGCAAGCCCCCATTTTGTTTTCACCGCCACCCAGTTTCCGAGATACGCACAAAGCGAATTGCTCGTGTTGGGCATCCAGCCAGCAGGGTCTTTATCGCCTCGTTGCTGCACACTTGTTGCGCGCACCAAAGCCAACATGGTGAGGTCAGCTCGATCATTCATGAAACTCTTTCGCTTTGCCGCGCTCCACGCCCACGCACCCGACTCCCAGGCTTCGCGAGTTGTCACGATGTTTGCCACGTTGAGTGCAGAAATTGACGGGCTCACCGCACCTGTAAAGAGTGACTGCCTGAAGCCCGCTGGTCGCTCGGGCGCAACCTTTATTGCGGCTAATTGAGTAAGCGTCGTTCCATCATTTGCACGAGGCTGCGCAATTGCAACAGAAGAAACACCGATTGCCATTACGACAATTGCGCCATGAACAGAAATGCGCCACTTCATGGGTTCACCCTACTTACTGTGCAATCAGTGGTACATCCATCTCGATGAATATGCATTCACCTGGGCACACTTCTGCAGCCTTTACCACTTCAACTTGATTCTTCACTTCGACGGTTGCCAGGCTTCCCGAACTTCCAGGATCATTTAATGTCACACCTGATTGCACAACATAGGCAATTCCGTCTTCTAGTTGCACGAAGACGTCGGGACAATGATCCACGCACAAGCCATCGCCCGTACATAAGTCTTGGTCAATCCACACACGCACGCTTGCACGCTAACGAATAAGCGCGGCAACCAAGAGGGCGAGCATCAACAAATTTCGCACAATATTGTTCCAACCAATTGGCTTCGTTGAGCGAAAACTCAAACATGCGCAGGGCGGTCTGTCGCCTGCAGCCAATCGACGGGCAAGCAATGCGGTGAAACTTGATAGTGCGACTATCGAAGCAGATAGCACCGCATGTGTAGCAACACCAGCAATGAGCAACGAGCCCAGCACCACTTCAACATAGGGAACGGTTGGGATTGCAAACGTCGGTGCACCGAGTCGCTTTGCTTGTGCTGGCCACAATTCGCGTGCAATAAATTTCTGCACTCCGGCAAAGATAAAAATCACACCAACAATCGCCGCCATCCACCAATTCAGCGAAAACACTTGCTCGTTCATTGTGGCGGTGTAACGCCAGTTACCTTGCCTCGATAAAAGACCATTGCTTCGCCAACAGATTCACTCACCGCAAGATGCTGAACTCGTCCGAGCACAAAACTGTGATCCCCAGCTGGAGTAACTGACTCGATGCTGCAATCAATAACAGCGAGAGCGCCTGCAAGCACCGGCATACCGCTTGGCGACTTAGTCCAATCAAGGCCATCAAACCGTGCCGCCATTCCGCCCTCGGGTTCGCGCGCAAATCTCCAACACAATTCGTCTTGAGCGCTCGTCAGCACATTGGCACAAAAACCTTTGCCTTCCGCAATGTGGGACCAACTACGCGAAGCATTACCAGGGAAAAAGCCAACTAACGGTGGGTCAAGCGAAACCGAAACAAAACTGCCAATGGTGATTCCCGACGGCGCACCTGTTGCATCAACTCCAGTAACCACAACAACTCCAGTTGGCAGATGACCAAGCACCTGTCGAAACCGAGCACTGTCAAAGTTGGCTTCCATCGCTTCAATGTTACCCAACTATGGTTTGGGCATGACCGCTCAGCACAACATTGCAACGCACGAAGTTTCTGCAAACGACTTGTCGTTCACCTATCTCGAATGTGGAACTGGACCACTTGCATTGTGCCTGCATGGTTTTCCTGACTCAGCGCACTCGTGGCGTCACTTACTCCCCGAACTTGCTTCTGCTGGTTATCGCGCGGTCGCTCCATTTATGCGCGGTTATGCCCCCACTTCCATTCCTGCAAATGGCGCGTACCAAACTGCGGCACTTGCAACAGACGCAAACGCATTGCACGAAAAACTTGGCGGCAATTCAGATGCCGTCATTATTGGTCACGATTGGGGTGCGCCAATTACTTATGGTGCCGCAATTCTTGAACCGGAGCGGTGGAAAACAGTTGTAGGAATGTCGGTTCCACCATGGGGCGCTATGGGAAACGCGTTTGTCTCTAACCTCAACCAACTCCACCGCAGTTGGTACATGTTTTTCTTTCAGCATGCACTTTCCGATTTTGTTGTCGGTGCAAACAATCTGGCCTTCATAGACATGCTGTGGAGTCAATGGTCGCCCGGATTTTTGGCACCACAAGATATTGCGAATGCCAAGGCCACCATCGCCACTCCAGAACATCTTGCAGCAGCACTTGGCTACTACCGCGCAACGCTTGGCACAGGGTTTAGAGATCCTGCACTGAACGATGCGCAGTCACTGGTGCAAAGTGAAACCCCGCCGCAGCCGCTGTTATACCTGCACGGAACAACAGACGGTTGCATTGGCATCGAAGTTGCACATGATGCCGCAACGCGTGCGCCATCAAACGCACACGTAGAAATTGTTGAAGACGCTGGTCACTTCATGCAATTGGAACAACCGAAAAAAGTGAATGAACTTATCGTGAATTGGGTAACCAGCAACGCCTCATAGCGGCAACTGCAACATTCCGTTTACATCAATGATTAAGTGATCCGTCAGTAGCGATTCAATAATCATTTCTGCACGATCTGGCTGTTTCACCAGACCCATGGCGTGTTCTGCCTTGGTCCGCGAAACTCCTCCAGCAACGAGTGCTTTCATGAGTTTGCCTCGTGCCTGGCGATTCGAACCTTCAAACCGAGCTTGCGGTTTACTCGTTCCAGCAGAAGCAGGTGCCGGATCGTCGCCACCATGCAGACGCCAACCACACGAAGCCGCGATTGGGCAATGTTCACATTTTGGAGAACGCGCTGCACAACAGGTTGCACCAAAATCCATGAGCACTTGATTCCATTCCCAGGACAACCCAACGGGAACTAGTGAGTCTGCGATTGTTTGCGTTTCGCGTTTGCCAAGTGGCTTATTCTGCACGCGCGCGAACACGCGAGTGATGTTCGTGTCAACAACACCAACATCAACATGATCCGCGAATGCCAACACTGCTCGAGCCGTGTACTCACCAATTCCCGGAAGTGCAAGCAGTTGTTCTAAAGATGCGGGAACCTGCGATAGGTGATTGTGCACCATCAACTTTGCAGCTTCATGCAAATTGCGGCAACGACGCGGATATCCAAGGCCCTGCCAAATGGTGAGTAGATCCGACAGCGGTGCATCTGCACATTCACGTGGAGTTGGAAAAGCCTGAATGAAGGCTTGAAACTTTGGCACTACCCGATCAATCTGGGTCTGCTGAGACATCACTTCACTCACCAACACGTGCCACCTATTTCTTGTGGCGCGCCACGGGAAATCTCGCAGCTGTGGCAATCCCCACTGCAACAGTGGGTCAACAATGTCGCTTAGCTCGTCCAGACGTCTTGACCGTCGTACGGACGCGCGCGCTTTGGCATAAATTCACGCTTCCACACCATTACTCGCCTGCGGAAATAGCACACCTCTTTGCCGTCTTGGTTGAAACCTTTTGTCTCCACCGTTACGACTCCACGGTCATTTTTTGACTTCGACTCTTGAACATCGAGCACGCGTGTCTCAGCATGAATGGTGTCGCCGTGAAACGTTGGAAACTTGTGTTGCAGCGTTTCCACTTCAAGGTTGGCAATTGCAGCGCCACTCACATCTGGAACGCTCATTCCCAGCACCAGGGAATACACCAAGTTGCCAACAACCACGTTTCGGCCTTGAACGCTTTGCGATGCAAACCAGTCGTTTGTGTGCAGTGGATGATGATTCATGGTGATCATGCAAAACAAGTGGTCATCTGCTTCGGTAATAGTTTTTCCTGGCCAGTGGCGATACACATCGCCAACTGTGAAGTCTTCTAATGCTCTACCAAACGGGCGCTCATGAACGGTCATAACAACAAACTACTCCTCATCCTCATCACCAAGTAAAAACCTGTTCTTTATTTCAGGCAGTGGATATTGGCCAGTGCGGTCGCGCGGAGCGTACTGCTCCAGGAATTCGTACTTCGTTGTTGGGTGCTCGGTTGCAATTTTGGTGACTCTGCGCAACGAACCCAATTTCTCTTTTCGCTCAATTGCAAACGGACCAATCCGCAGAGATAGGTACGTGAACCCGCCAACAAGAATCGGCAACCAATATTGAGCAATTCGATACGTCAATACACCAACCGTGGCGATGTTTCGAGTGAGTCCGAAACCAACAAGTGTCGGAATGTAAATACCTTCCACAATTCCAAGTCCGCCAGGAGTAATTGGTACGACCGACAAAATATTGGCAAGCCCGAACGAAACAATGAGTGCATCTGGCGCAACGTCCCCGCCAAATGCTCGAATGAACACCCACAACGCGAACATGTCGAGTAGCCAATTCACGAGTGCCCAACCCAAAACTCGCGTGAGTAATTTTGGTTCCGATGCCAAGCCTTGGAGACGATTTCCTAAATGCTCCAACACTTCGGCCGCATGGTCTTCGTCCATCCGAAGTTTGCGTGCACACAAACGAATGAAACGTTCTGCTCTTCCTTGTCCATCAATTAATCCGAAAATCAACGCTGCGGCAATCAGCATCAAAATGATTCCAATAATTGCAGCGGTTCCATAAGCAGCGTTCACTCCG
The DNA here is from genome assembly GCA_947467375.1 of Acidimicrobiaceae bacterium. Lineage (GTDB taxonomy): Bacteria > Actinomycetota > Acidimicrobiia > Acidimicrobiales > Ilumatobacteraceae > UBA3006. The sequence goes on from CANIHL010000013.1 coordinate 30,787, forward strand.
CGGCCCGCTGAAACAATCAGACCAAACCACAAAATCACATTGAGCATGACTGCAGATCCAAGACCGGCTGTTGCCAATGCGAATCCGGCATCAGGGCCTGCAACGCCAGAAAGTGTGAGCATGCGATAACCGAGCGCGGTGCTCGCCGCACTGCCACCAGGAAGAATGTTGCCCACCGACTTTGTGCTCAATTGAATGCGGAATAATCGGAGAACCGAAATTTCATTGCCGTGTTCAGCAAGCGCTGCTTTCGTCAGTAGCGAGTAGCTAAACAGCGCAGCGAATTCGAGGCCCAGACCAAGCACGAGTAACGAGGGCTTAATTTGCGTGAGGTCAGAAACCGCTTTTCGAAAACCAGGGATAAGCGGAAGAACAAAGAAATACAGAATTGCTGCAAACAGCACCCACTTGGCAGTCGTGAAAGCAGATTTCAACCCACTCAGCCTTGACATGCCCTAAATCGTAGGTGACAACACCGTGCTGGGTTAGGCCCTGTGACCCAGTGCTCACTAGCGTTTACCGCATGGCAACCCCTAAATCGTCTCCAACCCCCGACCTCACACGTGCTGCCGAGGTCACTGAATTAGCCCGTCAAATTGTTGGAAACGGTGTGCGTACGCTGGCTTCACAAGGTGGACCAGACGTTCACCAAGTACTTGCCTACGATCTTGCGCACTCGGCAGCTGCGGTTGAAACTGCACGGTCCCTCATTGACTATGGCAGCAAGGGAAACACCGAGGCACTCATTACCTGTGCATTCGTTGCCGACATGTTGCAAGAAGTGAGCACTCGCCTACTTGGTCGCGAAGACATGTGGGGAGTTGAGAAGAATCCACTTGCACCTGCGCATGCATTCATGACCACATTTCGTGAGCCTGAATTTTTAGCATCGCTTGCTTTTGTTGCCGGCCCTCGTCACCTTGAAGACGAATTTGAGATGGTGCAAGACACGTTCCGCAGCTTTGCAACAAAAGTTATTGCACCGCACGCAGAACATGTGCATCGCCACAACGCAGATGTTCCTGAAGAAATCATTTCTGGTCTTTCCGAACTCGGCGCATTCGGACTTTCAGTTCCTTCTGAATACGGTGGCTTCAGCGAAGGTGGCGATGGCGAATACATGGCCAACTGCATTGCAACTGAAGAATTGTCGCGTGCTTCGCTTGGTATCGGTGGATCGCTCATCACGCGCCCAGAAATTCTCACGCGCGCACTTGTTAACGGTGGAACCGAAGCACAAAAACAAGAGTGGCTGCCAAAACTTGCAACTGCCGAAGTAATGGCCGCGGTTGCAGTAACCGAACCTGACTATGGAAGCGACGTTGCCAACCTCACCACCATGGCGGTGAAGGGTACGAACGAAGCAGGCGTCGAGGGATACGTCATTAATGGCGTAAAGACATGGTGCACTTTTGCGGCTCGCGCAAACGTGTTGATGTTGCTTGCACGCACTGACCCAGATCGCAGCAAAACCCATCGTGGACTCAGTTTGTTCATCGTTCCAAAACCTCAAGGCGAAGCACATGGCTTCATGTTCAAGCAACCTGGTGGCGGAAAAATGGAAGGTCGTCCAATCGACACCATTGGTTATCG
>CANIHL010000014.1 GCA_947467375.1 Acidimicrobiaceae bacterium
CCATGCGAGGCGGCAATATGCGACGAACCAACGGGCTGTGCCGTGGCGATGTACTCCTCGACTACTGCGCGGAGAATGGCTGTTTTGCGGTCGTCAAGCATGTGGGGATCCCTCTCAGGATACCGATAACTGCTTATAGCGAATGAGCGATTCCTGTCGCTCGGCAGCGTGGTCCACGATTGGCTCGAGATACGGGTTCAACAGACCCGCAAGCCATGGGGCATGCACCACATGATTTGGGGTGTCTGCAAGCTCCGGAATCCAAGTACGTACATACGTGCCGTTGGGGTCAAACTTTTCGCCTTGCGAGATGGGGTTGAAAATGCGGAAGTACGGCGAGGCATCGGTTCCCGTTCCTGCAGTCCATTGCCATCCGTGTTGGTTAGATGCAATATCGCCATCCACCAAGTGCTTCATGAAATATTTTGCGCCCCACTGCCATGGCAAATGCAGGTCTTTCACCAAGAAGCTGGCAACAATCATGCGCACGCGATTGTGCATCCAGCCCGTTGCTAATAGTTGCTTCATTCCCGCATCAACAATTGGATAACCCGTCTTTCCTTCGCACCACAATACAAACCGTTGTTGAGCGCGTTCGTCGGTGTCGACCACAATTGAATCCATTTTGCGCTGCAAATTTTCGCGAACCGTTCGCGGCTGATGAAACAGCACATCTGCATAAAACTCTCGCCATCCAAGTTCGCTGCGAAACACTGCGTGTGCTTTTGTTTCATTTAATTCGGCAAGCAGCGAACGAGAGTGCAGCACTCCGAATCGCAGGTACGGAGAAAGCATGCTTGTTCCTGCAACATCTGGACTATTCCGTGTTTCGTCGTAGCGGTCAAGAGCAGTGTCACGGAATTTCTCCCACATATTCCAGGCAGCCTCTTCTCCGGCTTCGGGCAAGTTTGCACTGCATGGTGGATCTTGCGGAATTGGTTCACTCAATATTTCTGGAGCGCCGTGCCACTTCACCGATGGTGTGGCAAATGGTGCTGGCCAGCCGTGCTGAATCCATATTTTTGAAAATGGTGTGAACACTGCATAAGGAGTTCCGTCGCCTTTGCGCACCACGCCAGGTTCCACTGCATACGACGAACCAACTTGTTGAAAATCGATGCCTTCAATCGCAAGTTTGCTGGCAACCGCAGAGTCGCGTTGCATTCCATATGGCGCGAAGTCTTTCGCACACACCACACGCTCCGCACCCGACTCGCGACACACCTGGGCAATAATTTCTTCTGGGTTACCTGTGCGCACAACGAGCGCACCACCCATTGATTCATTGAGTGCACGCAGGTTACGAAACAAAAATGCAAGTCGCGGAGCACCAGACGTTGTAAGAAAACGGGGATCAAGCACGAATAAGGGAACTACATCCCCAACTGCAGCAGCTGCACAGAGGGCTTCGTTGTCTGCGAGTCGCAGATCTCTTCGAAACCACAGCACCGATTTAGGCATGTTCTATATCTTTCACCCAGATCCACGAAAACATGAAGACGGCCGCCAACAATGTGATAATTCCGCCATACGCCAACGACCAAGACACGCTCACATAGTCGGCAACCAATCCCGTGATTGGCCCACCAATTGGCGTGCTTCCCAAAAATGCAACCGCAGTAAGTGCCAACATGCGACCCCGCATATCGGGTGGAGCTTCTTGAGTGATGATCGAATTTGCTCCCGCGATCATTGCCGCACCACCCGCACCTAAAGGTATGGCCCACACGAATGCAACCCACACGTTTGGCGCAATGGCCATGCCCACATTTGCAACTCCAAGCATCAGTGCCGCACTGGCAACCCACATATATCTAGTCAAGTGCAATCGCGCCGTCGCAAGCGCCCCAATCAAACTGCCAATGCTGGTTACCGCCAAAATCCATCCGTAATACTCAGCATTTCCCCACTTCAGGTCAGCCAATTTCGGAAGCGACACACCGTAGTTAAATGCAAATGTGCTGACAACGGCAAACACTACAAAAAGTGGAAACAATCGTTGATGAGTGCGTACGAAACGAATACCGTCACGCACCGGCGTGCCTCCCGCCGGTCGAGGTTCGGGAGTGAACATTTCAGACTTGCGTAGCCCCACTACCCCGTACAGCATGAAAATGTATGAAACACCGTTAACTATGAATAGCCAACCCGTGCCCAATGGACCAACAAGTGTTGCAGCAATCGCCGGACCAAAGATGCGAGACCCTGTCATCACTGCAGTGTTCAGTGACATTGCATTACCAATCTCGTTCGGAGGCACGAGTTCTGTCACTAACCCGCGACGCGATGGGTTATCAATTGCGCCAACCACACCAAGAATTGCAGTCAATATGAACACCAACTCAATACTGATGACACCGGCCACATCGCATATTCCGAGCACGATCGCCTGTAATGCCAAAAGCGACTGAGTAATCACCGTCGTTCGACGTCGGTCAAACCGGTCGGCAAAAGCCCCAGCCCACGCGCCCAGAAGCAACATTGGCAAAAACTGAAGCGCGGCGTTTATTCCTAGGTCAACGGAACTTCCTGTCAACCGATACAACAAAAACGATGTTGCGGTGAGTTGCAACCACGAACCAATGTTGGAAAACAACAATCCCGCGAAGAATAAACGAGCATTCCTATTGCTCAACGAACGGAACATACCTCCGCGCTTTGCTTCGCCTAACTCAGTCATCGAGCTTGAGCGCAGAGATGAATACGTCGCCGGGAACTTCCACGCGACCAATTGACTTCATCTTTTTCTTTCCCTCTTTTTGCTTTTCAAGCAGCTTGCGCTTACGCGAAATGTCACCGCCATAACACTTTGCAAGTACGTCTTTACGCTTTGCTTTCACCGTTTCGCGGGCAATGATGCGACCACCAATGGCTGCCTGAATTGGCACATCAAACATTTGCCGTGGAATGAGCTCGCGCAATTTTCCACACATACGGTTGCCGTAGTTGTAGGCCTTGTCGCGGTGCACAATGGTGCTGAACGCATCTGCTGGCAACGCATTCAGCAAAATGTCTACGCGCACGAGATCGCTTGGGCGATAGCCAGAAAGTTCGTAGTCCAAACTGGCATAACCCTGCGAACGACTCTTCAATTGATCGAAGAAGTCAACTACCACTTCGGCAAGCGGCATCGAGTACTGCATGTCCACGCGCTCTGGAGACAGGTACTCCAGCTTGATCAATTCACCACGGCGCTCTTGGCATAACTCCATGAGCGAACCGGTGTATTCCTTTGGCGTAATAATGCTGACTCGGAAAAACGGTTCTTCAATTGACGCGATGTAGTTCGGCAGTGGCAAGTCGGCAGGATTGTCCACCTTCAGTACCTGGCCATCAGTTCTATGCACCATGTACTCCACTGAAGGAGCAGTAGCAATGAGGGCGAGATTAAATTCGCGCTCAAGTCGCTCTTTCACAATTTCCATGTGCAACAGACCAAGGAATCCGATTCGGAATCCAAAGCCAAGCGCGCCAGATGATTCTGGTTCGTACGTAATAGATGCGTCGTTCAACTTCAAGCGCTGCAAACTTTCGCGCAGGTTTTCGAAGTCGTCACCATCAATTGGAAAGAGTCCGCAGAACACCATTGGTTTCGGATCGAGATACCCATCGAGTGCTTCGGTTGCCGGATCGAGGAATGTCGTAACCGTTTCACCGCTTCGTGCTTCACCAACATCTTTGATTCCTGCAATGAGATATCCAACTTCGCCGGGTCCAAGTTCGGCAACGGGAGTAGGTACTGGCATGCGAGCACCAATTTCCAACACTTCATGCGTTGCCTTCGTTTGCATGAACAACAACTTGCTGCCACTATTCATACGACCGTTCATAACGCGAATACTTGACACCACTCCGCGATATGTGTCGTACTGTGAGTCAAAAATAAGCGCCTGCAGCGGCGCATTGATGTCGCCCTTTGGTGCAGGAATGCGTTCCACCACTGCATCCAATAATTCAGGAACACCAACACCTGTCTTTGCAGAAATACGCAAAATATCTTCTGCTGGAATTCCCAAAACTTTTTCAATTTCCATGGCGTAACGATCGGGGTCTGCTGCGGGCAGATCGATCTTGTTCAACACGGCAACAATTTCTAAATTGCTTTCGAGTGCCAGATAACAGTTAGCAAGTGTTTGCGCTTCGATGCCTTGCGCTGCATCCACCACCAACACCACTCCCTCGCACGCAGCGAGCGATCGACTGACTTCGTAACCAAAGTCCACGTGACCCGGTGTGTCGATGAGGTGTAGCCAATTGTCTTTCCATGGCACGCGAACGTTTTGCGCCTTGATCGTGATTCCGCGCTCGCGCTCCAGATCCATGCTGTCCAAATATTGAGCACGCATGTCGCGAGATTGCACTGCCCCAGTAATCTCCAAAATCCGGTCAGAGAGGGTCGACTTGCCATGGTCGATATGGGCAATGATCGAGAAATTGCGGATGTTGGCGAGATCCATGTGGGCGATGCTGTTCTGCTGGGCCGCTGGTTTGGGGTGAGAAACGACGCTTCAGCCCTCAAATTCTACAGTTGGGGGCTCGTGGGTGTCGCTGTTAGCCTAAAGAGTCCCGAAATTCACGGAACAACAGAACGAAAGACGGTTACTCGAAGTGGCAAATATCAAGAGCCAAAAGAAGCGAATTCTCACCAACGCCAAGGCAACCTTGCGCAACCGCGCGACCAAGAGCGAAGTTCGCACCCGTATCAAGAATGCTGTTGACACCATCGGAACCGATGACAATCCAGAAGCACTTCGCATCGCTGTAAAGCGCCTCGACATGGCTTCGGCAAAGCGTGTGATCCACCCAAACACGGCAGCTCGCAAGAAGAGCCGCCTGATGAAGAAGATCAACGCCGCGAAGTAACTCGCTGTGCTCCTCCGCCTAAACGGCAGAGTCGAGCAATCAAAATTTCCATCGTCAGTTCTTCTTCTAAGTCTTTGCCTCCGCGCAAGTCGATATCTGCACGCGCCAGCAATTGCACGGCTGAGGAAATATTGCGCGAGCCCATGCGCTGATACGTACTCAGATACTTCTTTGCTTGGAAGTCGCTTTTTGAACCGATGAGGCTCATGGCATCTTGAGTAGAGCGCACATCGGGGCCATCAAGCTTCATGAGCTTTGTGTAATGACCATGCAATAGCGACATCACTTGCAGCGGGTGATACTCGCCGCTGCGCAACATGCGGCGCAACATGACAAGCGCAGTATTTGAATCGGACTTGTCAATGGCATCGGTTAAGTCCCACGGCAACACGCTGCCCTGATCGCCAAGGAATGGCTCGACATCTGAACTGCTGAGCTTCTTTGCTGTGCCGTACGTGGAAGACAACACATCGATGAGCGACGGCAATCGCGCCTGGTCTTGACCGAGCCATTCGATGATTGACGCCACAGCAGCAGAGTCAAGTTTGAGGCCGGCCTCGGTGAACTGCTCCATGAACCATGTGGTGAGGTCGTTCTTGCGACTTGGCGGTGAAGAATTAAACGTTGTGGCACCTGCGGCCTTCAACGCATCTGTTGTGGACTTGGCTAATTTACCTTCGGCAGTAATGACCAAATGCGTGACTTCGAGTGGACGCTCAAGATACTTCACCAATGGTTTAAGTTGATCAACTGTGGCTTCTTGCAAACCCCGAAGCACCACCACTCGTTGATCGCCAAACAGCGATTCGGTTTGGGCGCCCATAACAGCATTTGCAATCGCGGAATCTCGTTCATCAGCAGTAACCGATTCGAGATCGTGGCTCTCGAACATGGTGTTGCGGTCGCCGTCTCCAATGAGATCGGACGTGAGGTCGGTGAGTTTCGCGGAAACCAAACGCGAATCGCTACCAGTAATGAGATACACCGTCACGTATGTATTCTCGCAGATCGGTGTAGCGCCACAAGAAAAACGCCCCAAACCACCCACAACAACGCATTCGCCAATCCATGCGGAGACATGCGCTCGCCCACCACCGCCACCCACCACACCCAACGCGTTGCATATTGAATAGGCAACATCGCCACTGTGCACAGCGGATTTGCGGCGGGGCCAATGAGCGTGATCAACAATCCACAGATGAATGCAATGGGTAGCCCAACAAGCATGACAAACCCTGCGACCGGTACGGCCAACAAGTTCGTTGCTAGTGAAATTGCAGGTGCGGATGAAAACACCAGCAGCGAAATGGGCATCACGCCCAATTGTGCACCAAGCGTTGTGGCGAGCGGTTCATGTATCCATTTGGGGCCGTGCAAGTATTTTTTCAACCTTGGCGTTACAAAGATCAACCCACATGTGGCAAACGACGACATCCACATGCCAATGGACAAGATAAGAAGCGGATCAATGGCCAAAAGAACCACGATTGAATACGTCAACGCTTGCCGTGCCGAGAGATCTCGACCACGTGCAAATGCCACAGCCGACATTGTTGCCATCATTGCCGCACGAAGCACAGAAGGCTCGGCTCGCGTCATGACCACAAACCAGCCAAGCAGAAACAGTGTTAGCCCAAGTCGCCACCACGTACGCGCGCGATTGATGTACACACCGAACACCGTCAACACGAATGCAACGTTTTGTCCTGAAACTGCGGTGAGGTGTGAGAGTCCAGATTTACGAAATGACGCAATCATGTCGCGCGGTTGCGCTCGGTCGTCGCCTATTACTAGGCCCATAAACAGTGCAGCATCTTCGCGTGGCATGAGCTGCGCTGCACGGAGCATGGTGGCGCGCGTCTTGTTTGCACTACGGAAAAGTGGAGATGTGGGAAATATTCTTTCATCTACAAATTCAACGGTGAATGTTCCGATGATGTGTCGCGACGCGTAGCGCATCGATGAAGCACTCGGCAATGGTGCACGATTCCCTTCAATACGCACAATATTTCCTGCTTCACCAGCTTGCAGTCGCCTTCCAGCCACCGAATGAGCCAACGCAAGGTAACGCTTCCCTTCAATTTCGAGCACCACTTGCGTGCCGCCAAATTTCGCAACTGGATCTTCAACCATTCGGGCATAACCACGAAAAGGGGCGTTACTCGCAGAATGAAGTTGTGACCACTGGAAAACTCCGTGCAGAAGTAGCGCCACAGCGCACAAACTCAGCATGGCTATTCGACGATGCAATAGCCCAGAAAAGCCTGCTAATGCTCGTACGATTACAGGGTGATGCACGACGGGATTGTTTTCCACCGCACACAGGTTCGCCAACGTGGTGGCCTGATTGCAGTAGGTGCTTCGCTTGCCGTTTCTCTATTTGGATTACTTCTCGTAGCGCTGCCAGGTTCGTTGCTTGGCGTACTTGGCTTCATGTTTCTGCTGGTTGCCTTGCCCGTATTACCGATGCTTGGAGTGCCCGCCGTGTCTTCGAACTCTGCATACGTACTTGCGTTTTTCCTGAGCATGGTGCTGTGGTTTGCAGTTGGACATATTTCGGCATTGCGCGCAACGCGGAAGGCCGTAACTGGCTGGCCAGAATGGCTGCAAGAAGTTCGACCATTTGCGATTGGTATTTGGGTTGGCGCATTGCTTTCGCTGGTCATCAGCACCGTTGTGCTCGGCGCGTTGTAATTCAGCATCTACACCCCAACGAGTTTTCTCATTGCTTCAAACTTGGCGGGACCAATCCCTTTCACGTTCAATAAGTCTTCGACAGATCCAAACGGACCATTTGCAGTTCGATATTCAACTATTGCTTGTGCGGTTGATGGACCCACACCGGGAAGGGAATCAAGTTCGGTTACCGATGCACGGTTGATGTTGACAACACCACTGACACTCGGCGCATTTAGGCTTGATGCAACGCCGTTGATACCTGGTTGAGGACGCGTAAATGTGGGACGAGTGGCCACTCCCTTAACGGGGACGTAAATCTGCGAAGAGTCAATAAGCGGTGTTGCCAAATTGATGACTTCGAGATCGGCGCGCGCCGTTGCGCCTCCAGCAGCAGTTACCGCATCAATCATTCGTGCACCATTTGGCAACGTATACACACCTGGGTTCTTCACTTCACCCGCAACATGCACAACGATGGTGAGCGAAGTTGCAAGAGCGACATCCGGCGAAGGGTTTTGGTCGGAAGCAACTGACGTGCTGGTATATGAAATGGTGGACTCCACAGGAACAGGTGGAACGCGCACGACCCACCATGCGCCGCCGGCTATCAGCACAACAGCCACAGCACTAGTGATGACGCGGCGAAGCCCGAACCACTGAATTCCTTCGATAAGCCGCCGATACACGGCTACATGTGTGCGCTACTAAAAGAGTTGTGCAGTCAGTTTTCTTCGATGCCCAACCGTGCGCGGATCATCTGCACCCATCATTTCAAGAATTTCGAGATACCGAGTCTTCGCTTGCTCGTCGGTCTTTACTTGCGGAAGCAGGACTGCCAACTCGGAGTCGAATTCGTCGTTGACAACAAATGGTTCAGGTTCGACGACTTCTTCTTCTACTACTGCTGGCTGCAATGCCGCCTCGCCGCCAGGAAGCAGCGATTCAATGAGTTCTTTTATGACATGTTCGGGTTTCATACCAACAAATCCGTCCAGAACTGAACCATTTTGCATGATGAATACCGCAGGAATGCTTTGCACTTGAAAAGCCATCGAAATAGATGGATTTTCATCAACATTGACTTTCGCCAACACCACTTGGCCGTTCGTGGCATCGCAGTGCTTTTCTAAAATTGGCCCAAGCGTCTTGCACGGCTCGCACCATGGCGCCCATAAATCGACGATGACGGTAACCGAATTTGAACGATCCAGTACTTCCACCTGAAATGTTGCATCGGTGACGTCAATGGTCATGCACGGAACGCTACAGCCAATGCCCAGTTTGGCTTCGTAAAAGTTGTGAGAAATGACTAGTTTGACGGTGATGGATTCGCCTCATTCAGTACCCGCCGGAATACACGAGGACCGAGTTTCGGCCTGGTTGACTGCAAATATTGCTGGAGCAACTGCGCCATTTGCTTTTGAATTAATCGCAGGTGGTCACTCGAACCTCACGTTCAAAGTGACTGACGCAGTGGGCAACCGCTACGTGTTGAGACGTCCACCATTAAGTCATGCACTTGCCAGTGCGCATGACATGGGTCGCGAGCACCGAATTATTTCTGCCTTGCATGATTCGCAAGTACCTGTTGCACCAGCGCTTGGATTGTGCGTAGATATCGAGGTGAACGATGCACCGTTCTATGTGATGTTGTTTGTGGATGGATTGATCATTCGCGATAACGAAACTGCGAGACGCGACCTGACCGAAGCATCTCGACTGCATGCAAGCAACTCCCTCATTGACACGATGGCAAAAATCCACCAAGTAGTACCCGCCGAAGTTGGGCTTGGCGAACTTGGACGTCATGAGGGATACATCGAAAGGCAGTTGAAGCGCTGGTACGGGCAGTGGAACGCGTCAAAGACACGCGAATTACCCGCAATCGATCGCGTGCATGATGAATTACTCAAGCGCATTCCCGAGCAAGGGCCAGCAACCATCGTGCATGGCGATTACCGCTTGGACAACTGCATGATTGATGCACAGGGAAACATCGCCGCTGTTTTGGACTGGGAATTGTGCACTCTTGGCGACCCAATGGCCGACCTTGGATTACTGATGGTGTATTGGACGGGCCCAGATGACGACTCTGGCGCAAATAATTTTGCCACGACTACTGCACCTGGTTTCTTGAATCGTCAGCAACTTGCAGAACGTTACGCACAGGTATCCGGCCGTGACATTTCGCACCTCGACTTTTATATTTCATTTGCGTTCTGGAAGCTCGCATGCATTATTGAAGGCGTGTATGCCCGATATATTTCTGGAGCGATGGGAGAACACGACCCACAAGCATTTGACGCGTTTAAGACACAGGTAGAAACTGCCGCAGAAAAAGCCGAGCAGTTGCTTTCGCGCCTACACTGACGCGTGGAATGACCGACTACAAAATCTCCCCCGATTTCGACGGAAAACTGCCCGAACTCAAGCAACCCATCTTGGTTGCCATGATGACCGGCTGGATTGATGCCAGCGCTGCCGCAGCCGCTGCAATGGAAGCTCTCATTACGGAAACCAATGCAATCCCCCTCATCGAGTTTGATGGCGACACGTTCGTTGATTACCGAGCGCGCCGACCGCTTATGCAATTACGAGATGGCGTGATCACCAAACTTGACTGGTCTGCACCTCGCATCATGGTGGGTCACGACGCAAACAACGAAGCCGTTTTGCTGCTCACTGGCCCAGAACCCGATTCTCGCTGGCAACATTTCGCTCAATGCGTTGTTGAACTGAGTGAAAAACTCAACGTGCGACGAATGTTGGGAATGGGCGCTTATCCAATTGCCACACCGCACACACGTGCAGTGAAAATTTCGTGTACGTCCCCCGACGCGCATCTGTCGTCGCTTCTTCCATTTATTAAGAGTTCTGTGGATGTTCCAGCTGGAATGGAGGCCGTCCTTGAGCAAGCAATGTTCAACGCCGGAATTCAATCTGTTGGTCTATGGGCTCAGGTGCCTCACTACGTGGCTTCTATGAGTTACCCGGCCGCAGCTGCAGCACTCATCGCAGCAGTATGTGACACCGGCGGTATTTCTGTTGATGGCGACAGCCTCCGTGAGCAGGCAGGCGCGCAACGGGAACGACTTGATGACTTGGTGCGCGGCAATAGCGAGCACCTTGCCATGCTTGCCCAACTAGAAACCGCCTTCGACAACATGCACAGTGACAATGGAATTCCAATGTCTGGGTTTGGTGGCGGGCCACTGCCAAGCGGTGACGAATTGGCTGCCGAACTAGAACAATTCTTGCGAGATAACCAAGCGGACTAGCCCCCTTCCCATTTCCAAGACTACGGTTAGGTACGCGGCACAACTTCGGGGGATTTGAATGCCAGATAGTTCTAAGAAAGATTTCGTTGAAGCTCTTGCTCGCGGACTCGAAGTGATTCGATCTTTCGATCGCATCCACGTAAAGCAAACCATCTCTCAAATTTCTGAGCGCACACTTCTTGCCCGGCCAACGGTGCTTCGACTTCTGCTCACTTTGGAAGATCTTGGGTATGTGCGCAGCCAGGACAATTTCTATTCACTCACCCCAAAAGTGGTGGACCTGGGCATGGCATACGTTTCTGCTCTTGGCCTGTATGGGGCAGCAAAGCCTCACATGGAAAACCTTTCCAAAGAAGTTGACCAATCCGTTTCATTGGCAGAACTTGACGGGAGCGACATTGTGTACACCGGTCGCGTTGAGGTGCCAAAAATTATTAGCGTTGGTGTCACGGTTGGAGCGCGATTGCCATCCGCGAGCACAGCATTGGGTCGTGTGCTTCTCGCAGCAGTTCCTGACTCAGAACTACACGACGTTCTCAGCACACCATCACTGTCGATGTACATTCCTCGCACTCGTTTCACTGCTGAACAAATTCGCCCAAGATTAGAACTTGTGCGCGACCAAGGCTGGGCCGAAAGCGACGAGGATTTGCAGTATGGCGTGCAGGCAATTGCAACTCCAATTCGCCGAGAAGATGGCCAAGTCGTTGCAGCTATTGGACTAGGAACCCATACATCCGAAATTGGCAAAGAGATCGTGCGCGAACGATATTTACCGCTGCTCCTTGAAACAGCGCAACTAATAGAGAAAGATTGGGAACACTGCAGGAAGCTGCCAACGTCGGAATCGTCACTTGCTCTAGACGGGCTGCAACTTCTCCATTTACGTCGCACCAACGCATGAAACTCGACGGCGGTATCTCCACCAATCTGACGGCTGCTGCATCTTCTGCACAAGCACTTGAGGCCGCTGGGTATTCAGGTGGATGGACGGCTGAAACCGCGCACGATCCGTTCTTCCCGTTGCTTCTGGCAGCAGAACATACGTCGCAACTAGAAATTGGCACGTCCATTGCAGTTGCATTCGCCCGCAACCCAATGACATTGGCAAATATTGGTTGGGACTTGCAGACGTTTTCCCAAGGCCGATTCATCTTGGGTCTCGGCAGCCAAATTAAGCCACACATCACCAAACGGTTCAGCATGGAGTGGAGCCACCCCGCCCCGCGCATGCGCGAAATGATTCAAGCAATACGGACCATTTGGGGAACTTGGTTGACTGGCGAACCCCTGCAATTTCGCGGAGAGTTTTATACCCACACGTTGATGACACCTTTTTTTACACCCGACAAGCGCGACTTAGGAACCTTTGGAGTACCCAAAATTTTCCTTGCAGGCGTTGGCGAAATGATGACCGAAGTTGCAGGCGAAGTATGCGACGGTTTCATTTGTCACGGCTTTACAACAGAGCGCTATTTGCGCGAAGTAACACTTCCCGCGCTCGCGCGAGGTCGTGCAAAAGCAGGCAAAACCATGGACGGGTTCGAAATTGTTGGGCCAAGCTTTGTCGTGACCGGATCCAACAACGACGAGATGAACACCGCAGCGTCTGGCACTCGCCAACAAATTGCCTTCTACGGAAGCACACCCGCTTACAGCGGAGTTCTTGAGCTGCACGGATGGGGAGAACTGCAAGGTCAATTGAATTCGCTGTCCAAAGTTGGCAAGTGGGAGGAAATGGGAAATCTCATTACCGATGAAATTCTGAATACGTTTGCCGTTGTTGGTTCACCTGAACACATTGCACCAGAACTGAGCAAGCGCTACGGCGACGTAATTGACCGGTTGAGTTTCTATGCGCCGTATGCAAGCGACCCTGCACGCTGGACACCAGTGATCCGCGACCTCAAGTCGATTTAGAGAGTTCCCTCATTTAGTTTTTGAAACATTGCCGCGGCAACAACCTGAAGTTCTTCTTTGTCCTGCAGTTGTTGGGCGGCACGAACCTGACGAGCAACACGCGGGTTTTTTACAAAGCGCTCTTGGTGACGAAGGAAGAAGTCCCAATACAACACTGTAAATGGACACGCATCATCCCCCGTGCGCTTCTTTCGGTCATACACACAACTTTTGCAGTGATCGCTCATGCGGTCGATATATGCGCCACCACTTGCATACGGCTTGGTAGCCAGCATTCCCCCATCCGCATATTGCGACATACCAATCACGTTGGGCACCATCACCCATTCGGCGGCATCGATATAGCTATTCCACATCCATCGAGTGAGTTGCTGTGGATTGATACCAGCAATAAGCGCGAAATTGCCAAGCACCATCAGGCGTTCGATGTGGTGTGAGTACGACCGCTCATTCACTCCGTTGAGCACCGATTTCATGCACGCCATCGACGTCTTCGAAGGGTCAGTAAACATTGGCGGAAGATCGACGTCTGCCGAAAGCGCATTCATGTGGGCATAGTCGGGCATCCATTGCCAGTAACAATTCCAGATGTATTCGCGCCAACCAATAATCTGCCGAATGAACCCTTCCGCAGAATTCAGAGGCACCTTGCCTTCTCGAAATGCAGACTGCGCTGCTTCAACCACTTCGCCAGGCAGAAGCAAACCATTGTTGAGATACGGCGACAGCAAGGAATGAGCAAGATGCCAATTGGATTTCAACATGGCGTCTTCGTGTTCTCCAAACATCGGCAACACTCGCTCGATAAAAAATTGCAATCGTTCGAGCGCGCCAATCCTGGTGGTTGCCCATTGCCCAACAGGCAATTTGCCGAAGCAATGACTGTGCATGGCATCCAGAACCTGTTCATCAACTTCATCTAATTCGTACAGTTCTGGCTCTGGCCAGCGATCGTGCCCGGTCTTCGGAGGCGGTTGGCGGTTCTCTTCGTCGAAGTTCCAACGACCACCAGTTGGTTCGCTGTCGTCCATCAACACGTTCAAACGTTTGCGTTGCCACCGATAGAAATCTTCCATCTTGATTGACTTCCGTGTTCCCAGAAATCCTTGATACTCGGTTGGGTGACAGAGAAATTGATTCGATGGAACGCTGCGAACACCGAGTTCATGCACCATCGATCGCGCTGCATAGCTATTTGGTTCTGTCGCCACAATTTCAGGTGGTACGAACTCGCGAACATGCTCCGCAACTCCCTGCATCATCGAGCCCGCGTGTCGGTAATCGACTTGGAAACCTTCTGTGACCAATTCGGCGGCGAATTTGCGCATGGAGGCGACGATGAAATGCGCGCGCTGAACGTGCCACTTGCGCGATGCAATTTTAGTCGTTGATTCGATGAACAGAACACGATGCGTACGCGGAGTTGCCTCTGCCAATGCACCAATGCCACGATTCAATTGATCTCCAAAGACCCAAATTGTCGGCAAACTCATCGCTTCAGCGTAAAGCAACGTGGTCAAGTCTGAATTACTGTGAGGCTGATGAGTCGTGCTGCGCAAACCAAAAATGGTTTTGCACCCAAAGTCTGCGCTAAGTGCAACCGACCGTTTGAGTGGCGCAAGAAGTGGGCTAAGGACTGGGAACAGGTTCGCTATTGCAGCAACCGGTGCAAACCATGAGTGAATCCACCAGTCAATTCAGCGAATTCATCGGTATTTACAATGCTGAATCCACAATATTGGGCGAGCTTTCGTATTGGATAGGTGCACGTTTGGGGGTTCGGCATTGTTCGCTCTGCGACATTACCCATGGTCTCTTTACCCAAAGAACCGAATGGAAGGCATGCGTTTCGACCCTGCATATTCCATTCATTACGCATCACATCAACGATGCTCCAGCCGACGCGCTCCATGTCGCATCGGGAAACTTCCCAGTTATTTTGGGACGATCAACCAATCGGTTAACCGTTGTGCTGGATGACGCTCAAATACAAGAATGCAACGGATCAGCAGATGCGCTTATTGCAGCTTTGCGAGCGTTATGACTCGAGCCCGTGTAGCCATGCCTGCACGTTGAGGCCCAGGTTTGCCAAGTCGTAACCACCCTCTTGCAGCACCACTGTTGGTAAGTTCAACCCACGTACGCGAGCACCACTGCGAGTGAATCCATCGCGAGTTACCGCAAGGTCACAGATTGGATCA
Organism: Acidimicrobiaceae bacterium; assembly: GCA_947467375.1. Classification (GTDB taxonomy): domain Bacteria; phylum Actinomycetota; class Acidimicrobiia; order Acidimicrobiales; family Ilumatobacteraceae; genus UBA3006. The sequence continues at coordinate 14,942 of CANIHL010000014.1, forward strand.
GTCACATACGTATCAAGACCCAATGACACAATGAGAACCGAAGGTCCAAATGCTTCGATTGCCTCACATGACTTGTCTAGTGCATCGAGGAACATGTCGTCATCGGTTTTTGCAGCGAGTGGAATATTGGTAGTTGAGCCGCGACCCCTGCCCTCGCCGAGTTCGTCAGCAAAACCCGTGATGTATGGATACGCGCGCTTTGGGTCGCCGTGCAACGAAACATACTGAACATCGTCGCGGCCATAGAAAATTTGTTGTGTGCCATTGCCGTGGTGATAGTCCACATCGAGCACCGTAACTTTTGCACCAGTTGTGGAAGCAACGTAATGTGCCGCGACTGCTGCATTGTTGAAGAAGCAATACCCGCCGTATAAGTCAGTCGTTGCATGATGCCCCGGTGGCCGACATAAGCCATACGAGAACGTGTCGCCGTTTAACACCAACTGCGTTGCCGTCAGCGCGGTGTCCACTGCTCCCCGAGCAGCCATATACGAGCCCTGCGTAATTGGAGTAGTTGTTTCGAAACACCACCAACCAAGGCGTGCATTTGCTGCCGTTGGCTCTTCAAGTTGCGACATGGCTTCGCGCATGGATGGTCGATAGAAAAAGTCGGGAACTACTTCCCTGCTTGGTCGAACCTCGCGTTGATAATCGGCCCACGCCGATGTGAGGAAGTTGTTCAAACCAGGGTTATGCACCGCATTGATTGGGTCAACGCCCCACTGCGTTGGTGCAAGAAACTGCATCGAGGCATCTGACTGCAACACCTCACGAATGTTTTCTGCACGCGCGGTGTGTTCATGTGGTGAATGCGAGCCTGACTCCGCAATTTCTTCCTGCGGGTTATGTCCTAAATGGGCGTCTGTATAGACAACTTTCATTGCATCAGCTCAGTCAAATTGAGGTGCTGCGCGCAGCGATCGCTTGATTTCAGCAACGCCAGATTCGGCAATGGTCTGAACGGCGTCCCACAGTTTCAATGCTTCTTCACCCTTGGGTGCCTTAGAGATAACTGGGCCGAACAAACTGGCCTCATTGGCGGCTTTGGGATTAAACGTGAGAATTGGAGTTCCCACATCTTTGCCCGTGCGACTGAGAGCCGCCTCTGTCTCATAGCGAATCACTTCGTCATGTGTTGAATCCTCAAAAGCCGCTGCAATCTCCGAGGGAAGCCCGGCTTCGGCAACGACTGAAAGCAAGAACGCATGTGGGTTATTCACAAATTCTTCGCGGCGACCACCAACATGAATTGCATTACCGAGCGCGGTATACAGCGCTGCAACACTTGCATTTCCGCCTTGCGCACGTGCCGCACTGGCAACGCGCAGTCCGGCAAGTCCGGCATTGTGAATGAGTTCGTAGGCATTGTTGCCCGCGTAACCACGCTCGGCATTGATCATCTTCAAACTGATGAATCTCCACGACACTTCGTAATTGCGGAGTTGTTGAACATTGGTCACCCAACGTGATGTGATCCACGCCCAAGGACAAACTGGATCGAAATAGAACTCAAGATCTGCGGCCATGCCTAGACCTTAGTCGTATGGGTTGTGTTAGTCGCGTGCGAGTTCGCGCAATTCAAACGTTTCAATGAGGTCGCCCTGCTTCAAGTCTTGGAAGTCAGTCAAACTCAGACCGCATTCGAAACCTTCACGAACCTCACGTACGTCATCTTTGAAACGACGCAACGATTGAATTGCACCCTTCCAAATAATTGTTCCATCGCGCAAGAAGCGAACCTTTGATCCACGAGTGATAACACCCGTGCGAACCACGCAACCTGCGATAGCGCCAACCTTTGGAGACTTGAACACTTCGCGCACTTCAGCTTCACCAGTAACCACTTCTTCAAACTCTGGTGCGAGCATGCCCTTCATGGCCTTTTCGATGTCTTCGATGAGTTTGTAGATGATTTCGTAGGTACGAATCTCTACGCCTTCAGCCTCAGCCAAATCGCGAACCTTGCGGTCTGGACGCACATTGAAACCAATCAAGGTGGCGTTCGTTGCAGCAGCAAGAGCAATGTCGTTTTCGGTGATTGCACCAACAGCACGGTGCACAAATGCTGCACGTACTTCATCACGCTCGAGTTTGCGCAAGCTCTCGGTAACTGCTTCGAGCGAACCATGAACGTCTGCTTTGACGATGACATTCAACGTTGCCACTTCGCCAGCCTGAATTTGGGTGAAGATGTCTTCTAACTTCACACCACGCTGAACACGAGCATCGCCACGCTGATTCAACGTGCGATAACGCTGTTCACGTGATTCGGCAACAGTGCGGGCTGTCTTTTCGTTTGGTGCAGCGCGGAACTCGTCTCCGGCTCCAGGTACTGCACTGAGACCAAGCACCTGAACAGGTGTCGACGGGCCGGCTTCTTTGATTTGTTGACCCTTGTCGTTGATGAGCGCACGCACTTTGCCCCACGCAGCACCGGCAACGATTGGATCGCCAACTTTGAGCGTTCCCTTGTCAACCAAGACTGTGGCAACAGGACCACGACCAATGTCGAGTTGTGCTTCGAGCACAATGCCCTTTGCGCGACCAGTTGGATTAGCAGTGAGCTCGCCAATTTCTGAAACAACACTGAGCTGCTCGAGCAAGTCATCTACACCAAGACCGCTTTGTGCAGCCATTTCTACAACGATGGTCTCGCCGCCCCACGCTTCAGGCGTGAGTTCGTGTTCTGCCAACTGGGCCATAACGCGAGGAACATCGGCGTTGTCTTTATCGATCTTGTTGATGGCAACAACGATTGGAACTTCAGCAGCGCGAGCGTGACTAATAGCTTCAATAGTTTGTGGCATCACACCGTCGTCAGCAGCCACCATCAGCACAACAATGTCGGTGACTTGTGCACCGCGTGCGCGCATCTTGGTGAACGCAGCGTGACCCGGAGTGTCAATGAACGTGATGGACTTGCCATCTTTTTCAACTTGGTATGCACCGATGTGCTGTGTGATTCCACCAGCTTCACCTGAAACAACGTTTGCCGAACGAATGCGGTCGAGCAATGTGGTTTTACCGTGGTCAACGTGACCCATCACCGTAATAATTGGCGATCGTGGTTGCTGAAGTTCTGGAGTGTCGTCGTCCGAGTCATCGAACAGCGCTTGCAATTCCATTTCTTCTTGCTGACCCGGATCGACCAACAGAATTTCTGCGCCAACTTCAAGTGCAAACAATTCCATTTGCTCATCTGCCAACGTCATGGTTGCTGTAACCATTTCGCCGTGCTCCATGAGATAACGAACGACGTCTGCTGACGTGCGATTCAACTTCGGTGCAAACTCTTGCGCCGATGATCCACGTTCGATAATGACAACACCTTCAGGAACTGGTGCGTTGCTCTGCGAATACGACGTGGTTGCCTGTGGCAACATTTCATCGAAGTCTTGACGACGACGCGCACGTGACTTCTTCTTTGGTGAACGGCGTTGACCGTTACCGCGACCACCAGGACCACCGCCGCCAGGACGACCGCCACCGGGACCACCAGGTCCGCCACCAGGACGACCAGCACCAGGACCACCGAAACCACCACCAGGACGACCAGCACCAGGACCACCAGGACGACCTGGTCCGCCACCTGGACGACCAGCACCCGGACCACTTGGACGACCAGCGCCAGGACCACCAGGTCCGCGCGTGCCAGGGCCAGATGGACGCATTGGTCCACCGGTACCTACTGGACCACGACCAAGTGCACTTGCAGGAATACGACCGGTTCGAGCACCAGCACCTGGGCCAGCAGGACGACCACCCATTGGCGGACGACCAGCACCCGGCGCTCCACCTGGACGACCAGGAGGTGGCGGAATTGGACGACCACTACCTGGAGGAGGCGGAATTGGACGACCAGATGGACCCATTCGAGGTGGTTGTGGAGCTGTCGGCGCAGCAGGCGCTGCTGCCGGAGCAGGCGCAACTTCTGCCGCAGGAGTTTGTGCAACATCAGGTGCAACTTCAGTTGGCTTCGTAGGTGCAGGCGCAACTACTGGCGTCGGTGCTGCAACTGGCGCTGCTTTGGCAACAGGACGCGCCGAAGTGATTGGCGCAGAACTTGTTACAGGTCGAGCAGATGTAATTGGTGCAGCGTGTGACTCAACAATTGGTGCTGGTGTTGCAACAACCGAAGTCTCAACAACAACTTCTTCAGTTGCTTCAGTCTTTTTTGCTGCTGCTTTTTTCGCAGGAGCTTTCTTGGCGACTGCTTTTTTTGCAGCCTTCTTTACTGGCTTTGCGTCACCACCATCTTCGGTGGTTGCCTTTGGTGCAGCTTTCTTCGCGGCTTTCTTAACCGGCTTTGGCTCTTCAGGCTGAACATCGCGCTTCAAACCATCGCGTTCAGCACGAGCACGAACGCGGTCGGCTTGTTGATCGATGATGGTCGATGATTGCGTCTTAACGCCAACACCTAACTTGCCGCACAAATCAAGAGTCTCTTGATTTGACATGCCGAGCTCTTTAGCGAGCTCATGAACGCGCAGAATCTTTGCCAAGTACTACGCCTCAGTTTCGTTTGTTGAAGTTGAACCCGAGTCGGTAGCCCATTGTTCCTGGCTCACGACCGAACCATCTGCTGCATGCCATTCCATTGCGCCAGTGTCTGGGTTTGTCACCCATTCACCCTCTGCATAATCGGCGGCAGGAGCTGGTGCTTCAGTTGACGTTGGAACGTATGAACCGCCGCCACCTTCTTCTGCGGCTTGCGTTTCGCTTTTCACGTCGAGGCGCACACCGGTAAGACGTGCAGCCAAGTTTGCGTTCACGCCCATCTTGCCAATTGCTAATGACAACTGGAAGTCAGGAACGATGACGTCTGCTTGCGTGCCGTCTGGACTGAGGCGAACTTCTGTGACCTTTGCAGGTGACATTGCTTTTGCAATGAAGTCACGAACATCTTCGCTAAACGGAATGATGTCAACTTTTTCACCGCGCAATTCGGTAACCACCATGCGCACGCGTCCACCGCGAGCACCAACACATGCACCCACTGGGTCCACGTTGTGATCGTTTGACCACACGGCAATCTTGGTGCGCTGACCCGGTTCGCGTGAGCAAGCCTTGATTTCTACAACGCCATCAGCGATTTCTGGCACTTCAAGCTCGAACAAACGCTTGATCAAACCAGGGTGCGTGCGACTGACCACAATCTGTGGGCCCTTTGGCGTCTTGCGAACTTCCACGATGTAGGCCTTGAGACGCGCATTTGGTTCGCGCACTTCGCCTTGCACTTGCTCGGCTTGTGGCAACAATGCTTCTACGCGGCCAAGGTCGAGCAGGGTGTACTTGGTATCGGTCTTTTGCACGATGCCGGACACAATGTCGCCTTCGCGGTTTGCGTACTCTTCGAACTTACGATCGCGTTCAACTTCACGAATGCGCTGGCTCATTACTTGACGGAACGTTTGCGCCGCAATGCGACCGAGGTCGGACTTATTTGGCGTGTCGTCGCGCTCGTTGATCCAGTTGCCATCGTCGTCTACGTCGTATGCCGTGAACGTAATGTCCATGTTTTCTGGGTTGATACCCACGATGACTTCTTCTGCTGCGCCAGGACGCTTCTTGTACGCCGTAGCAAGAGCCTCTACCAACACTTGCAACAGCGAGTCAACGGAGATACCACGATCTCCAGCGAGCATGCGAATTGCTTCTGTCATATCAAGATTGCTCATGATGCATTGCCTCCGTCTTCTTTCGATTTCTTCGAGCCAGGCTTTGGTGCCGGACCCCAATTAAAAACTGTTTTCGCGCGATCAATGATGGAAAACGGAATGTTGACTTCCGTCATTTCTTTATCGGCCAAGCGAACGGTGATTGCTTCATCGGTTGCAGCGATGAGATCGCCTTGCACACGACGTTCGCCATTCAGTGGCGACTCCAAACGCACGGCTACGGACTTACCAACTTCGCGCTGGAAGTGGCGCGGTTCGCGCAATGTGCGTTCGAGACCAGGGCTTGATACCTCAAGTGTGTAGCGACCAGGAATTGGATCGCTGTGATCAAACTCGCGCGAAACCAAGCGCGTAATGAGAGCGATGTTGTCGAGGCTGACACCTTCTGGGCCGCCTGGCTGCGTGTCTACAACGACGCGCAAGATTCCACCCGAATACTCGATGTCGTACAAATCGAGACCAAGGTCTTTGACGATGGGGTTGATGAGGGAGGTGACACGATTGATAACAGGGCTCGACTGAGCGCTCCCACGGGTAATCGACATGTTCAACCTCCTCTCCCTACTCTCAAGGGTTTCGCTCCCCCGATTTCCATCAAGGTTGGCAAAACCGCTGCCTAAACCGTCCTTAGAAAAAACAAAGGGCGTGGGTCGAAACCCACGCCTTCCAGTCACAGACTTTCAAAGGACATCAAAAATTATAGCCCCGTAAACTAAGGTTCGCACGTGGTCCAACGGCTCTCAACCCTGTTCGTACGCACCTTGCGGGACAATCCGGCAGACGCCGAAGTACCAAGTCACCGCCTGTTGGTTCGCGCTGGATACATCCGTCGCGCAGCCCCTGGCGGGTACACATGGCTCCCACTTGGCTTTCGAGTATTCCAAAACGTTGCCCGCGTTATTCGCGAAGAGATGGACGCCATCGGCGCACAGGAAGTGAACTTCCCCGCCATGTTGCCAAAGGAGCCGTACGAAGTGACGGGCCGCTGGACTGATTACGGCGACAATCTGTTTCGCTTACAAGACCGACGCAAAGTTGACTTTCTACTAGGCCCAACACACGAAGAAATGTTCACGTTGCTCGTGAAGGACTTGTACTCCAGTTACAAAGACTTACCGGTGTGGTTGTATCAAATTCAGAACAAGTTCCGCGATGAAGCACGCCCGCGTGGCGGCTTGCTGCGTGGTCGAGAGTTCTCCATGAAGGACTCGTACTCCTTCGATCTTGACCAAGAAGGTTTGCAGCGCAGTTACGACGCGCACCGCAATGCGTACATTCGAATTTTCGAACGTCTTGGATTGCCATTTGCCATCGTGTCTGCAATGTCTGGCGCAATGGGCGGCTCGGCTTCTGAAGAGTTCTTGTTTCCATGCGACATCGGTGAAGACACATTCGTGCAATGCACTGCGTGCAACTATTCGGCCAACACCGAAGCAGTGCGCGTAGGAGTTGCCGACACAATTGATGCATCGTCAGTAGCTGCCGCGAAGGTGGTCGACACGCCCGACACACCAACGATTCAAACACTTGTTGATTTGTTTAATGCACGCGAAGACTTACAACTCGCTGATCGTCAATGGAATGCAGCCGACACATTGAAAAATGTTGTGGTCAATTTGCGTCATCCTGATGGACGACTTGAAGCATTGGCAATCGGTGTTCCCGGTGATCGCGAAGTAGACCTGAAGCGGCTTGAAGCCCAAGTGTCACCAGCCGAAGTTGAAGCCTTTGACGAATCACATTTCGCAGCGAACAGCGCATTGGTGAAGGGCTACATCGGACCTGGAGTGCTTGGCACGAACAATGCATCGGGTATTCGCTACATGCTCGACCCACGAGTTGCTGCAGGTAGTGCGTGGATTACCGGAGCCGACAGTCACGGCAAGCACGTCATGAACTTGGTGAACGGTCGTGACTTCACTGCCGATGGAACACTGGACGTTGCTGAAATTCGCGACGACGATACATGCCCATCGTGTCGATCTGCGCTCACCATTAAGCGCGGAATTGAAATTGGCCACGTGTTTCAACTTGGACCAAAGTATGCAGAAGCCCTTGGCTTGCAGGTGCTCGACAAAAACGGCAAACAACAAACTGTCACAATGGGTAGTTACGGCATTGGCGTATCGCGTGCTGTTGCCGCAATTGCAGAAGCCATGCATGACGACAGTGGATTGCGCTGGCCACTTGAAGTTTCGCCATTTGATGTGCACATTGTGATTGCCGGCAAAGACGACGCAACGATTACCGCTACTGCAGAATCATTGGCCGCCGAACTCGAAGGCTCAGGACTCAAGGTGTTGCTCGATGATCGCCAGGGCATCTCTCCAGGCGTGAAATTTAAAGACGCAGAGCTCATTGGTGTTCCGAACATCGTGGTTGCAGGTCGAGGCGTTGCTAACGGCACGCTCGAAGTTCGTGACCGCTTTGCTGGAACCGCTTTTGAAACTCCGATTGCGCAAGTCGGCCCACAGTTGGTCGCGCAGGCTCGCGGGAAGTAAACACCATGCAACTCCTCCGTGGAGTAGTTCATCATTACGACTGGGGCGATCAGCAAACGATTCCCGAATTCCTTGGCGTGGAACCAGACGCAAAGCCATGGGCGGAACTGTGGTTCGGTACACACCGCTCTGGTCCATCGCTGGTAAAAACTGCAACCGGCAACCAACCGCTTTCACAATATGCAGGCGAACTGTCATTCCTTGTCAAGATCATCGCTGCAGCGAAACCACTATCGCTGCAAACTCATCCAACAGATGAGCAAGCGCATTCTGGGTATCAACAAGAAAACGAAATTGGTATTTCACTCGACTCGCCTTTTCGCATTTATCGCGATGCTTCCGCAAAACCTGAGCTGCTTGTTGCCATGTCGGCGTTTGAAGCCATCTGCGGGTTTCGCACTGACGAAGAAAACCTCGAACTCTGCAAGCGCTTCGGATGGACTGAGTTAGGCGCTCATCTTGCCGATGATGGTCTTGCAGAGTGTGTGCGATGGGCGCTCACTACAGGCCCTCATCAATTGCCATTGCACATGCCTGCATGGGCTGGTCGATTGGCCACCATGTACCCAGGCAATGGTGGAATTCTTGTTGCACTGCTCATGCATCACGTGCGCTTAAACCCTGGTCAAGCGCTGTACCTCGGAGCCGGAAACGTGCACGCGTATTTGGGTGGAACTGGGTTCGAAGTTATGGCTTCCTCCGACAATGTTGTGCGCGCTGCGTTTACTCAAAAGAATGTAAATATTGATGAGTTCTTGCACGTGGCCAATATGAATGCCATTTCATCCCCCCTCATTGAGGCCGAGTCAGCTGGTGCAGGAGTATGGCAATACCCCGTGGCTACCGCACGTTTTGGAACACAACGCATTGATGTTTCAGGAACATATGAATTGCGGGCCTCGCACGACACCGAAATTTTGGTGTGCACTTCGGGCAACGCAACATCGATTGAAGCTGGTCAGGCCGCAGTTTTGCGAAACGGTGAGTCAGTCACGCTGTCTGGCAATGCGACTGTGTTTCGCACGTGGGGAACCCACTAATTATTTAATTGCCGGAAATCGTTTTGCGAATTTCTACAATCTTTTCATTGGAATGATTGGCGTCATCACCTTTTTCCTGCATCAATGCATTGCGATCTTTTGCAGCCTCACGCTCGGCAAGTGCGGTATCCACTCTGGCAATTGCAGCTTCGGCTCCATGCTCATGGATAAACGTCGCCCAGTCAACAAGTGCTTCCACCATTTCCGATTCAGGAACTACAGCAACGTTGCGGCCCTTCACAAACAAGTGACCGCGCTTGTTTCCCGCAGCGATACCCAAGTCTGCTTCGCGCGCTTCGCCCGGGCCATTGACAACGCATCCCATGACCGCAATTTGCAGCGGAATCTTCTTGTCTTCAAATGCACGCATTGCGCGATTAGCAACTTCAATCACATCAATTTCTGCACGACCACAACTTGGGCACGCAATCAGGTCGACGTTCTTGCGCTCACGCAAGCCGAGTGACTCAAGTAGCTGACGACCAGCACGTGCTTCCTCCACCGGATCGGCAGTGAGGCTGTACCGAATGGTGTCGCCAATGCCTTCGAGCAGCAACGTGGAAATTCCAGCAGTTGCTTTAATGAGTCCGTTAGGTAGCGGGCCTGCTTCAGTAACTCCTAAGTGCAACGGGTAATCGGTAACTGCGCTGAGTTGGCGATACGCCTCCACCATGAGTGGAACGTTTGAAGCTTTCACCGAAATTTTGATGAGATCGAAATCGACTTCCTGGAAATAAGCAATTTCCTGCAACGCAGACTCAACCATTGCTTCTGCTGTTAGGCCGCCATACTTTTCATACAGCGCTGGGTCGAGTGATCCGCCGTTTACACCAATACGAATTGGCACGTTGCGGTCTCGCGCTTCCATTGCCACTGCCTTGATGTGCTCTGGCTTTCGAATGTTGCCCGGGTTGAGACGCAACCCGTGAACGCCTGCTTCAAGAGCGGCGAGAGCCATCTTGTACTGATGATGAATGTCGGCGATGATCGGCACCGGCGAACGTGGGACGATTTGAGCAAGTCCTTCTGCGGCTTCTATCTCGTTACATGTGCAACGAACAATGTCGCATCCTGCTGCAGCGAGTGCGTAGATCTGCTGGAGAGTTCCTTCGACATCAGCCGTTTTTGTGATGGTCATGGACTGGACGCTGATTGGAGCCCCACCACCAACTGGCACCTTGCCTACGTGAATCTGCTTCGTCTGGCGGCGCTCGAAACTCATGCCTACCAGTGTGCCACTACCCGAAGGGCTGTGTGATGTCTAGATACAAGCCTGCAAAAGTAATCAAGATCAGCAGTGCAACAACTGCCGTTGCGAGCGGAATCATCTTGCCAAAATCCGCCCGATACCGCACGCCCTTGCGACTACGCAATCGCTCATATGTGGCAACGGCTGCATGACCGCCATCAAATGGCAGCGACGGAAACATGTTGAATACACCAACGAATACGTTGACGTAGGCAAGCATGATGAGCACGCCTTTCAAGCCATCGCGTTTGCCCGCTTCTCCTCCAACCTGACTTGCCCCAACCACCGTGCTTGGTCGGGTTGTTGGGTCTGCAGAAGCGTCGCGAACGCTGTTGATTGCGTTTGCTGGATTGAAGATTTTTGGAAGTGCTTGCACCGATCCAACAATTGCTTGGGCACCATCGCGCACCGCGTACACAAAAGCACGTGGCAGCGACTGCTTGATGTAGTCCACCGATTCTGTACCAACACCCAAATAACCAATCGACTCATCGACAGGGTTAGATGCCAATGTCGCCTCAAGAATTTGCTGAACACCGTCGCGATTAATCTCAACTGCAATCTGCTCACCTGGCGAGTTACTGGTGATTGCTGCAACCAAATCTTCTCGCGACTTCAACACTTCACCATTAATTGACGAGATCACATCTCCTTCGCGCAAACCAATTTCTGCAGCAGGAGAACCACTTACCGGCGCATACACAATGCGCACGCTGCCTGTTTCACCCAAGCGTCCGGCGGCGGCATACACACCTATGAACAATGCGAGCGCAATAGCCATATGCATCAATGACCCTGCTGTAATCACGAGCAACCTACGCGGATACGACTTTGAGCGATACGAGCGGTCCTCGTCGGCCGGGTCACAGTCGTCCAAGTTGCTCATGCCAACAATGCGCACAAACGCTCCAAGAGGAAACGCGCGAATGCCATATTCAAGTTCGCCCCGTTTCCTACTCCATAAACGCGGACCAAACCCCATATAAAACTGAGTCACCTTCATACCCGTTTTTCGAGCGGTCCAATAGTGACCAAACTCATGAAGGAAAATTGAAATCAGTAATCCAACCACGAACACCAACGTCCATGGATTACGCATAGCAAGCCAAACAACAAGTGCGAGTACGGCAACCAGAGAAATAGCGCCACCTCTGTTCGAAGATTCCTCTACGAGGTCTTGCGTGTCTCCACCGGCCGCCATCTGCTCACGGAATCTGCGATAGACGTTGCTCATGCAGATAACACTTGCAATGCAAACCGACGCGCCAATGCATCGGCATGCAAAATATCCTCGACAATGGTCGGCACAAGTCCGTCGTGTTGTTGCAATGTTGCATCAATCACTTCAGGAATTCTTGACCACATAATTTGTCCGTTCAGAAAAGCCTCCACTGCAACTTCGTTTGCTGCGCTCAACCAAGCTGGTGCAGTGCCGCCTGTGCGTCCTGCTTGATACGCAAGGTTGAGACAGGTGAAAGTCTGCGTGTCGGGGACCTCGAAATCAAGTCGTGCAAGAGTTGACCAATCAATTGAGCCAAACGGCACAGACGCGCGATTGGGATAGCTCAACGCATATGCAATTGGTAGCCGCATATCGGGCATGGACAATTGTGCAATCACGGCACCATCGGTGAATTCCACCATTGAATGCACCACCGATTGCGGGTGAACAACAACATCGATGTCGTCGAAATCGGTACCAAACAGTTCGTGGGCTTCAATTACTTCGAGACCTTTGTTCATCAACGTTGATGAATCGACAGTGATCTTTGGGCCCATTGACCACGTTGGGTGCTTGAGGGCTTCTTCAACAGTCACATTGGCAAGGGACTCTCGTGATCGACCACGAAATGGACCACCACTTGCGGTGAGCAACAATCGATTTACTTCTCTGCCACTATCAATCGAACTCCGCAAGCATTGGTGAATCGCACAATGCTCGCTGTCAACAGGAACGATGTCTGCCCCGGCAATGTTGCGCAACGGTTGCACAACCGGACCAGCAGCAATCAAACTTTCCTTATTGGCAAGTGCAAGACGTTTTCCAAGGCGCAACGTCGACATGGTGACCGATAATCCTGCAAAACCAACAACACCATTGACCACTACATCGGCAAGTTCGGCAAGCACCGCTTGGTCAGACACCACTTCAACCCCAGGTAAAGCCTGCGCTACTTCCTTGCGTGCAGCTTCATCGGCAACAGCAACAACCTTTGGCTTCCATTGCTTCGCTTGCGCAATGACCGCTTGCGCAGAGGTTCCAACCCCTAAGCCAACAACTTCAAATTGACCATCGCTTTGCGCAATGTAGTCAAGCGTTTGTGTGCCAATTGAACCGGTTGAACCGGCAATAGCAACTCGAGTTATGCCCAAGGCGTGATAACCATGCCGAGGTAATACACGGCTGGCAACACAAACAACATGCTGTCGAAACGGTCTAGCGCTCCGCCGTGTCCACTCAACAATGTTCCAAAATCCTTGATGTCAAGATTGCGCTTGAACATGGATTCGGTGAGATCTCCAAGTGGAGCCATCACGCTGATGACGAGTGCCAACAGAATCCATGAACCAAATGAGTTCCAGGTAGTGCTCTGCATACCAACAAGCACCACTATGACAAATGTTCCGATGGTTCCACCGATAACACCTTCAATTGATTTCTTCGGGCTAATCCATTCGCGCAATGGTTGACGACCAATTGCAGTACCAACAAAGTAGGCAGCAATGTCGTTAGCAACTACGCCGGCAACGATGATGAATAACGTGTCGGTTCCGCGATGTGCAAAGGCATCACCGAGTGTCGACCAGCGAAGAATAAGTCCTGCGTACGATCCCATCAGGCCTATCCATAAGAGCGCAATCATGGTTGCCGAACTATTTGGCACTGGGCCCGATTCGACGCTGTCGCCGCTAACAAACACCAACGACGTAGCGACGAATGCGAACATCAACACGAGCGGTATTGCTGAGTCGCCCTTCCAGTACGCAACCGCAGGAGCAGCAACGCATCCGACAATTCCGATAATGGAAATTGGTCGATAACCCGCCTGCGTAATTTGGGTGAAGAATTCAAATGCTGCCAACCCAATTGCGGCCAACACGATGATCATGACAACAGCAGGACTGAGCAGCAATGCACCAATAAATGCAGCGAGCATCAATGCGCCGACTGCCGTTGCTGTTGGCAAGTCACGACCGCCAGTTGGAGGACGTGACATTGAACCGGTTCCGCTTGGTCGCTGACCAGGACGGCCACCTTGTGCAGGGCGTCCCGCACGCGTGACTTGAGTAGGACGTGCTTGGGCGCCAGACGCATCGCGAGGTGCAACTGGACGACGAGTCTCCCCTGTTGGATCTGTGCCAATCACAATTCGACCTTCACGGCGAGGACGCTCAACCGGTGGTGGCGTAGTGGTTTCGAAACGACGCGAACCACCTGTGAGATCTACTGGCGGACGACGAGCACCAGTAGATGGTTCGTTGTATGCCGACCACACGTCTGTTTCATCATCAACTTGCGCAGCCGGACGACGAGCAGCTTCGGTGTCTTGCTTCATGAAGCGTGGAATTTCGCCAGTTGCTGGCTCTGTCCAATGAGGAAGTTGCTCGGTCTCATTGCCGCCGAAAGAAAGCGCCGGACCACTGTCGTCGTCGCTTCCGAATCGCACTACTCCGAACTCGTCACCAAAATCAATCGTTGGATCGTTCGTGTTGTCGCTTCCGTAATTGTCATCAGCCATGAGTGATCTCCTTACACTTCGAGTAGTTCTTGTTCCTTACGTGCAAATGCCTTTTCAATTTGTTCGACATGATCTTGTGTGAGCTTGTCGAGTTCTTTTTCTGCACGGTCAAGATCGTCTTTGGAGATGTCGCCATCTTTTTCTGACGTTTCGAGAACCTTGCGAGCATCGCGTCGTACGTTGCGCAATGCAATACGGCCATCTTCAGCCATGTTCTTCACAACCTTCACGTATTCCTTGCGACGCTCTTCGGTCAGCATGGGAAACGACAAGCGAATGACCACTCCATCGTTTCCTGGTGAAACTCCAAGATCACTTGACTGAATGCCCTTTTCGATCGCAGCGATTGATCCGCGGTCGTGAGGCTTAATAATCAGCATTCGCGCTTCAGGCACCTGAAAGGTGGCTAACTGCTGCAGCGGAACGGTTGCTCCGTAGTACTCCACGGGAATGCGCTCAACGAGCGAGGCGTTTGCACGACCTGTGCGGACGCCTAAAAACTGGGACTGGACATGATCACAGGCTCTTGCCATTTTGTCCATGGCATCCAGCAACGTCTCTTCAATCACTCGACCAGCGTACCTATTTCTTCACCCAGGAGTATGGACTTCACGTTCCCGCGCTGCAACAGGTTGAATACCACGATTGGCAAGTTGTTGTCACGACAGAACGTAATAGCCGTGCTGTCCATGACTTTTAGACCCTTATTAATGACTTCGAGATACGAAATATGCGAATACTTCGTGGCCGTCTTATCAATTTTTGGATCGGCCGTGTACACACCGTCTACTCCAGAGTGTGTGCCCTTCAAAATTACTTGTGCCGAAATTTCTGCTGCACGCAATGCTGCTGCAGTATCAGTGGTGAAGAATGGGTTTCCTGTTCCGCCCGCCAAAATAACGATGCGCCCCTTTTCCATGTGACGTTCAGCGCGGCGACGAATGTATGGCTCGGCAACTTTTGGCATTTCAACTGCCGACATCACGCGCGACTGTTGACCAACACGCTCAAGTGCGTCTTGAAAAGCAAGACCGTTCATGACGGTTGCCAACATTCCCATGTAGTCAGCTTGTGCTTGGTCCATTCCTTGGCCGGCACCTTTAAGCCCGCGCCAGAAGTTTCCGCCACCAACCACAACAGCAATGTCGACGCCGAGTTCTTGTTTGGTTTCGTAGAGTTCGGTCGCAACTTGATGCAATACATCGGTGTCGAGACCGAACCCAGATTTTTCGGCTAATGCCTCACCTGAAAGCTTAAGAACAATTCGATTCCAACGAGCCTTTGGGTGTGCAGCCATGTACGAAATCTACAACTATCCGATCTCAACCTGCGAATAACGCACGATGACGGACTTGCCAATGACCTGGGAAACGGACTGCTTGTCGTCCTTTGCATATGGCTGTTCGAGCAATGCAATGTCCTTGAAGAATCCTTGGACACGGCCGTCAACGATCTTGGCGATTGCGGCTTCTGGCTTGCCCTCGTTACGAGTAACCGTTTCAAGGGTTGCGCGCTCGGCGGCAATGACGTCTGCAGGAACGTCGTCCTTCTTCAAGTACTTCGGACGAGCAAATGCAATGTGCACTGCAATGTCGTGAGCAAGCTCTTGTGTTGCACCAGACATTTCCACGATGACGCCGTTTACACCGCGACCACCTTGAATGTGTGAGTACAAGTCGAGAACATTGCCCGACGCTGCTTCGAAACGAATAACGTCGCCGAGGTCAATTTTTTCCTTCAACAAAATCTTGAGGTCTTCAAGTTGCTGATTGCGCTCGCTCACCGCTGCTTCGCCCTTGGCAATTACCAAGTCAACAAGAGTTTCGGCTTCTGCAATGAATTGATCGCTTCCTGCAACGAAGTCGGTTTCGCACTTGAGTTTCACGATTGCAGCAACATTGCCTGTGACTTTGACAGCCACAACGCCCTGTGCGCTTTCGCGATCGTCACGCTTTGCACTTGCTGCAAGGCCCTTTTCGCGCAACCACTGCTTTGACGCTTCGATGTCTCCACCGTTTTCTTCCAGCGCCTTCTTGCAATCCATCATTCCCGCACCTGTTGTGGCGCGTAGTGATGCAACGTCTTTAGCGGTAAACGACATGATCAGCCTTCGACTTTTGTATCAGTTGCGGATGCAACACGTGCATCACGCTGAGCTTGTGCTTCTGCTGCCGACTTACGTGCGGCATCTTGTTGTGCTTCGAAAGCTGCTTGCTCATCTGCACTGCGTGGAGCTGGTGCAGCGGCAGGTGCCGATGAACGACCAGAAGTCTTTTCTGCAATGAAGCGACCTTCAATAACTGCTTCGCAGATAACGCGTGACATCAGTTCGTTTGCACGAATTGCATCGTCGTTACCAGGAATTGGATACGTGATGAGGTCTGGGTTCACGTTGGTGTCCACAACCGCAATAACAGGAATACCAAGCTTGTTGGCTTCGGTTACTGCAATGCTTTCCTTCACGGTGTCAATGATGAACACTGCCGTTGGGCGACGTGCCATGTTGCGAATACCCGAAAGGTTCTTTTGCAACTTCTCGAGTTCGCGCGAGATGAGAAGGGCTTCCTTCTTTGGCATAAGTTCAAACTCGCCGGTGTCGCGCATGCGCTCGTAGTCCTGCATCTTTTGAACACGCTTTGAAATGGTGTCGAAGTTGGTGAGCATTCCGCCCAACCAACGCTCGTTGATGTAGGGCATGCCGCACTTGTCAGCGAAGAACTTGATTGGATCTTGTGCTTGCTTCTTGGTTCCGATGAACAAGATGCTTCCGCCGTTTGCGACCATGTCGCGAACAAACTTGTA
>CANIHL010000015.1 GCA_947467375.1 Acidimicrobiaceae bacterium
ATCGCTCGCCGCATGGTGCGCGAATGGGGAATGAGCGACGCAGTAGGCCCAATGGCATTTGCCGGACAACAACAAGTGTTCCTTGGCGAAGACCTCATGACCAGTGGTCGCGAATACAGCGACGAAATGGCTCGCAAAATTGACGATGAAATCAGTCGCATTCTCCGCGAACAAGAAACGCGTGCGCGTGTAACGCTTGAAAAGCATCGCCGTGGACTCGACCTAGTGGCACAAGCGCTGCTGGATCAAGAAACCATCGACGGTGCAATGGTTTCACGACTCATTCAGCAAGGACTCGGCGAACCAAGTCGCCAAACAACCCCAAATAACTAGTTGCAATCCCCTTCGTGGGGATCTGGTGTTCCTTCGCGCACTCGCGCCAAAGCCGCCCAAATGTCGGTTGCGCTCGCTGGTCCAAGAAAACCTTTGCGCACTATTCCTTGACCATCCGCAATCAGCAGAGTTGGCACTGCATCGATTGCATATTTTTTATGCAGCTCGCGGTGCGATGTGTACTCACAAATCTCAACTGCCACCGACTGCGACTTGAGCACGACAGCCTTGCGCTCAATGTCTGCACACGTATTACAAGTCGACGAAGTAAACGCCAACACTAACCATTCCTTGTTGGATTCAGAAAAATCATTTCGATCAACCTGGGTTGGCATGGAGGGGTCGGCCTGCGTTGGTGCCAGAACTGTTCGCTTACCGAACAACTTGTTTAATGCAACAGCGATTACTAGTACAGCTGCAACAATCACCAAACGAATCATGAGCCGACTTCTGGAGAAGGAACGGTTGGCAGTGCAAGCACTGCGCTTCGGCCAGTGAGCTCATGACCACGCAACAGCATGCGCTGAACAACGACCGGAACAGTGGCGCGAACAACGATTTCACCATTTGGAATTCCATCTGGCACGGGGATCGAAACAAGGCCACTTGCTGGAAGAAGTACAGATTCCAGCCCAGCGATCGCCACTTCGCCTGCTGGCCCAATTTGCGAAACGGTAATCGTTCCATCCACAGGCGTTGCATTCAAGACCAAGATCGCATCATCAGTTCCACTCGAGACGCCACTTGGGGCAACCCACACCGTTGACGTTGATCCCATTGGAGCACCCAACACAACCGAGGTTCCAACCGAATTGCCCACTCGCCTATTGATTACTTGCTCTACAACAATGCCTGGAGCTTCTGCGCCAGGATCCCCAATTGTCGAGACGATGATTCCGTAACGACCAGTTGGCACATTTGGCAATGACCTCGTATCAAACAACGTGACCATTCCAGCTGGCGCAGTAAGACTCGCAGGTTCTATTTGTGCATCAGGATTAGCGCCATTAACAAACATCACGCTCAGAGTTGCATCACTACGTGTTGGATTCAGAATCACTAATTGCTCGGTACTCCCGTCCAATTTTTCACCATCTGCAAACCACCACTCAGAGCTCAGTCCACTCGCGCCTAGCGCCATGGTGTATCCCAACCGACCATCTCCCAAATAGTGCTGCGAGCGTCCGACGACCAACTTTCCGGCAGTGGCGTGTACTTCAACTGCGACCACCGGTTCATTACGCGCACCTTCATCCGCCATATTCAGCGCAATTACTGAGCGCGGAGGAATAACGAAGCCGTGCAAACGGCTTGGCTCACGAGTGGATTCCGTCGTAACAAAAGAAACATCGACAACCGTTGAGTCGCTATATGGATTCGTAAGCACAATGTGGTCCAAGCTGTCTGCGCCAGTAAATCCATCTGCAAAATACCAATCTGTGGCTGGTTCGTTTGCACACTGAGCAACCGAATTGCCCGCAGGATGATTAATGAACTGTTCGGCAGTGCCGACACCGCCGAGAATTTCCACGATCGTGCTGATAAACGACGACTCAATTCCTTCTTTCACATTTACTGCAGCCTGCGACCGAGCAGCAACAGTCACTGCCGTTACTACCGGGGACACACCAACTCCAAGACGGGTCACTGTGGCATTGAAGTCGGCATCTGAAGGATTAGAAATAATGATTGATCCAGAAATTGTTCCGTCATTTCCAGGAACACCTGGGCAAAACCAACTTGTTGAGATGCGTTGATCCAAAGAAACAACTGGCATAACCGGCACTGGTGCGACAGCAGATTCAATCACTGCGGTGTCACGTTGGTTTATCAGCACCATGACACCAACAATCAACAGTGACAGCACAAATACCGCCAACTGACGAATGCTGAGATGCGTGCGGTTCTGAACGCTTGCTAGTCGCTGGTTTTCGTTCATTGATCGCCGCCTGTAGAAAACGAAAATGCAGGAGAGTCTTGATCGCCGATGACGATCACTTCACGTTTTCTTGCTATCGATAATCGACGTTTAATTCTTCCGATATCAAACACTGCAAGCATCACCAATAGCCAGAGCAACGATTGAACGAGGACAAAAAAGTATTGCGAAATTGGGGTGCTGTAGTGCAAAGTTGCCGAACCACCATCACTCACATCAAATGCAGTGGTTCCACCGAAGGCAATTCGAGGGAGCACATCCACACCCGCTACCTCTAGCCGTAATCGATCGCTAAACGGCACTGCTAGGTACACCGTGGACGCACCAACTTCAGTAGGAACGCTTGAAACATCGTCAACGCGCGCGATCGGCATTGTTGATTGCAAAACAGATGACAGCAACACTTCATCGCCTGCCTGTTTGCTCAACGCAGAAGAGTTTTCATCTAGTACCGACAGCGATGGCACCCAGGCCATATTTTCATAAATCACCAAATCGCTTGCAAGATACACGCGCCGAAAATCAAGCTGTGTGGAAAGTGCGGCGAGCAGACCTTCAGGAAGTGGCAACGGTTTGTCAATTGTTGATTCCCCACCATCAATTTGAGGTATCACGACATACCGAATAGCGAGCGGCGCCAACAGTCGACCACCGCGCACGGTCTCGCGCCAGATAATGGCGTGAAGCGCGCTTTCCACATTGCTGCTGAGTCCATTCGGCTTGACCCACCGATCTCTCATGGTCAGCTCGCCGTCATCTGCAACAGCAAATGCAACTTCGTCGGTTACGCGCATGGCCGAGATCGGAAGAGCTTCACTTCGACCTACGTACACAACGTTGTAGTCGCCTTCTGGAGGATTGGCTTGTAACTGCGTGTACAAATCGGCGATTGCTGTTTTGGATTGATTCCATGATCCACCCACCGCCATAGAAACAGCCGGTAGTGCTCCAACAAATGACACAGCCACAGCAAACGAAACAATCGGTTTCCACCAGCGATATGCCAATGTCAGTTCATCATCGAAAACAAAACTCGCCAACGCACCAGCACCCAGCGCTATTCCACAAGCAACGATTGCCAACAATTGGCCGAGGCTTGGTGCGGCGATGTTCAGCACATTGGCATCAATGGCAACAATCAATACTCCGGTAAATACAACCAGCGACAGTGAGCGCGTTGCCCAGATGAACGTGGTCGACCGAGTCACCACAACGCTGACGAACACAGGTATGTACAGGCCCAGCGCAATGATTCCGAATCGCAGCAAGCCACCATCAAACCGAGCGAGTTGAACGAGGCCCACTCGTTGCATTGACGCTGCTTGCACTCCAACGAAATGATCCATCCACTTCGAATCGGCAAATTGACTCACCCAAGGTGCATTGAGCACAAGTGCACCCACAACCATGGCAAGTACAACTCGTCCAATTGCAATGGCTTGACGCACGTTTACTCGAGCGATAATTCCGCCAATGGTCCATGCGATTGCAACCCAAACCACAACTGCAAGAAATGTTGGGACAAAAGCAAATACCACAGCAGCAAACAGCACCGCAGTTGCAAGCAGTTGGGTCTGTTTTGCTCCACGTAAACCCGACTCAGCCCGAACGAATAGTCGAAGCACCCAGGGAAGCGCCGCGTACACGAGCAGATCACTGAGACGACCTTTGCTTAACGCAATATATGGCAGTGGAACTGCGACATACATCACCATTCCTATTGCGCGAGCGCGAAGTGAAAAATACCCAGATGGAACTTTCCACATCCCAAATGCACCAACAAATACTGATCCAACGATGAGCGCAGTTTGCAATGCCCCTGTGCGACCAAAGGAGATTGCTCCTGCAAGTGCCATCAGCACATACCCGCTTGGATTTGATCCGGCAGAACCAAATCCTCCTTGAGTCCACCCGCTCATGAACGAAGCGACTAACGCACGTGGTGACTCCGAAGCAGCACGCATCGGTAGAAATTCACCGATACGAGAAACTCCGTTCAGCACAAAGCTACGACTGCCCAACAATACGAATGCGGCTATCGCTAGAAAAATATTCGTCACAAATCGCTGATGCTTAACCGCGTCCTTGCGGTCTTTCTGCGCTAGCGATGCTTGCTGAATTCGCCTACTGCGACGGCGTATAAACGACGAAAACCTTGCACTACCGGAAACTTGTAAATCATGGATCTCGCTTGCTGAAACAAGACGCAATGGTCGCACCTCAGCCCTGCGACGAATGATGTACGGCAAGTCAATAATCACTGCAAGCGAAGCTCGAAGCGATGCGAGAGCTGCAGTAAATCCCCCACCGAAAATTCCAGCAACAATTTGCACAACGGAGGCGACCAACATCTGCAGCATCACAAAAGGCAGTTGCAAGCCGCCTGAAAGCGAAACCACAGTACGAACACGATTTCTTGCCTGTGCAGAAGTTCGCTCTAAGTCGTTCGCTCGACTATCGATACCGTTTCTGTGACGCGCTTTTGCTGAAGGAACAATTAACACTCGTGCACCACTCAAATGCGCACGCCAACATAGATCCAAGTCCTCGCCGAAAAAATCAATCTGGCGATTGAACCCTCCAAGTTCCCGGAATAAGTCTGAACGAATGAGCAAGCATGCAGATGAAAGTGCGAACACGTCACGAACGCTGTCGTGCTGCTCCTGATCTTTTTCATTTTCGCCAATTAGCGGTTCCACTTCGCCAATGCGGTCAACGTTTAGCCCAACACTTTGCAAAATGGTTGGGTCGTCCCACTCCACAAGTTTTGGACCAACAAGTCCGGCATTCGATCGATAGGTCTCTTCAATCAGTCGTTCAATTGCTTCTGGTTCTAACGCCACGTCGTCGTGCAATAAACAAAAGAATCCGCCTTCACCATCGACAAGACGGGCAACTTCATTGGACACCAACCCAAAACCAGGATTGCCTTCGATATGGCGAACCACAGCTTGTGGCAAAACCGAATGGATGAGCTCAGTAGGGTCGGAGATCAGCCCATCTTCGTCACCGCCATTGGCTCCAACCACAAGGAATAAGGTTTGTAATTGCGGGTAAGTCTGGGCTGCAAGTGCCTGCAAGGACTCCACAAACCATGGGCCAGGTCGGTAGACCACCATGCTGGCAACAACGGGCGGCGCAACCTGCGACCTCTTTGGCGACCGAGCAACTTCGGCTGAAACGTCGGTATTCATCACGGCTCGTTCAGGCTAGTTGGCTACTTCCCAGCCCCCATTTCACCAATATTCACTACTGCTTGCAATAGTTAGCACTATGA
The DNA here is from genome assembly GCA_947467375.1 of Acidimicrobiaceae bacterium. Classification (GTDB taxonomy): domain Bacteria; phylum Actinomycetota; class Acidimicrobiia; order Acidimicrobiales; family Ilumatobacteraceae; genus UBA3006. The sequence goes on from CANIHL010000015.1 coordinate 5,550, forward strand.
GATACCCTTGTTAGCGCAAGGTGTACACGCCCCACAGCCAAAGGAACCCCCATGAAAATTCCAAACGTTAAGTTCCCAACAATTCCAAGTCTCGACCTCACCAAGATTGATGCCCAGGCAGTGCTTAACCGCCTCCCTCACATCCCTGCTGATCGTGCATTAGAGATGGCAAAAGATGCTGCTTACACCACTGTTGGTTTTGGCGTTCTCGCCTTTCAGAAAACACAAGTTCGACGCCAAGAAGTGATGGCTGAAGTGCAGGCGAAACTTCCTGGTGTTGTGGAAGAAGCTGTTACTCAGGCCTCAGCCGCAATCACTAACCTACGAAGGCTTGCTACCAACAGAAAACCAACCACCGAACAGCACAGCTAGTTCGAAAATCGCCCTCCCTGAGGGCACCGCATCAGTTGGAATTGGATTATTCATCGCCGGTATTTCGGCGTATGTATTTTTCAAAATTGGACAACAGGCACTTGGGCAAGACGGCTTTAAGCCAATTGTTGCCATGTGGTTCATTGCCTTCGCTCTGATTCCTGGATTTTTTCTCCCAATTGAGCAAGAAGTAAGTAGAGCACTTTCGCACCGTCGCGCAATTGGCGAAGGTGGATTGCCAATCGTTAAACGCGTTTTACAAATTACTGTCATCATTTTCGTTGCACTGTGTGTTGTTGTCTTTGCGCTTTCTTCGCAGATCAATAGCAACCTGTTTGACGGAAATGGCGTAGTGACATGGTGTCTACTCCTATCTCTTGCGACGTATGCGCCGATGCATCTCGCGAGAGGGATTTGTTCAGGAAATGCACGGTTTGGTTCATACGGATTAATCATTGGACTCGACGGAGCAATTCGAGTACTCAGTTGCGCAGCGTTATGGATTGCTGGGGTAACCAACGTTGGTGCATACGCGCTGACCATTGCGCTTTCCCCAGTTGTCGGCGTAATTATTGCCGCGCTTTCAGGAAAGCTGAAAACCGAACAAGGCCCGCAAGCTTCGTGGGCAGAAGTAACCCCAAACCTTGGTTGGTTGCTTCTCGGTTCGCTGTTTGCTGCCGCACTGGTAAATGCTGGGCCAATCACCGTTGACATTCTTGGTCACGATGCGCCACCAGAACTCGTCACCCGATTCGGCAATGCAGTGATTTTTGCGCGCATTCCATTGTTCCTGTTTCAAGCAGTTCAAGCAGCACTGCTGCCCCGACTTGCCCGACTTGCTGCACAACGAAAACTTTCTGAATTTAAACGGGGATTACAGCAGCTGCTCATACTCGTAGCATCGGTAGGCGTTCTTGGAACTGCCGGTGCGTTTGCTCTTGGCCCGTGGGTGCTCAATCTTGTATACGACGGCGGAATTGATCGTCGAACTATGACTTTGCTTGCATTTTCCAGCGCGTTGTACATGCTCGCACTCGCTATCGCTCAGGCTGTTATTGCATTGAGCGGTCATGCACGAGTTGCTGTTGGCTGGTGCGCAGGGTTTGTCGCGTTTGCTCTTGTCGCTTGGCTATCAAGTAATGACTTGTACCTGAGGGTGGAACTTGCTCTTGTTGCTAGTTCGCTGGTTTCGCTTGCAATATTCGTCGTTTCACTGACGCAAAAAATGTCTGGCAATGCAGTATTTGATGATGCTTCAATTATCGATGCGTTCGCTGAACGTCCACTCGACTAACTATTTGCTGAGACGTCGAGCCTCATATTCAAGGTCATGCTCAACCATCATGCTTACGAGTTGCTCAAAATTCACTTCTGGTTGCCAGCCCAGCTTGGCCTTTGCCTTCGCTGGGTCTCCGATGAGCAAATCAACTTCTGCAGGACGCAGGAACTTTGGGTCGTGCCGGACGTAAGGGCGCCAATCACCCAATCCGACTTTGTCGAATGCCAGCGTGAGGAATTCTTCAACTGAGTGGGTTTCACCAGTTGCAATTACATAGTCATCTGGTTCATCTTGTTGCAACATCAACCACATTGCTTTCACATAGTCGCCCGCATAACCCCAGTCGCGTTTTGCGTCGGTGTTGCCAAGTACGAGTTCTTTATCAACGCCCAGCTTGATACGTGCTGCAGTGTTAGTGATTTTCCGAGTAACGAATTCCAATCCACGACGTGGACCTTCATGATTGAACAAAATTCCTGAACACGCATAGAGGTCGTAGCTCTCTCGGTAGTTCATGGTGATGTTGTGACCGAACACCTTGGCGACGCCGTATGGCGAGCGAGGATGAAACGGAGTCATCTCGGTTTGCGGCACTTCACGTACTTTGCCAAACATTTCAGAGGACGAAGCCTGGTAAAAGCGAATAGGGTTGTTCTGCGCTCCGCCAACCATGCGAACGGCCTCGAGCGCACGAAGCACTCCAAGTCCGGTCACGTTTGCCGTGAGTTCTGCCTGATTAAACGACATAGCAACAAAGGAAATGGCTCCCAGGTTGTAGAACTCGTCTGGTTGCACATATTCAAGGGCTGTGACCAAACTGGTGAGGTCGGTGAGATCTCCAGGGATTATCTCTACGTAAGGAAATTCATCTCGAAGGAGTTCCGCACGCGGATTGTGCTGCCCCTTCATCATGCCGTACACCTTGTACCCCTTCCCATGCAGGAACTCTGCGAGGTGGCGACCGTCTTGGCCAGTGATTCCGGTGATAAAGGCTTTACGCATAACGGGTTCAAATCTATCAGTACGATCACTGGCGTGATTGCCGTTCTTGCTGGTGGTGTTGGCGCTGCACGATTTCTTCGTGGGCTCATGCTTGAAGTTGAACCCCAATACATCACGTCAATTGTCAATACTGGTGACGACACCGTGCTGCACGGTTTACACATTTCGCCAGACCTCGACACGGTGACATACACACTTGCTGGCGCAATTGACCCCGAACGCGGTTGGGGTTTAGAAAATGAAACCTGGACTGCAATGGGCGCATTGTCCAGATATGCCACAACTCGCCCACTTCATTCACACGCTGCGCCAACTTGGTTCAACCTTGGTGACAAAGATTTAGCAACACACTTCTACCGAACCGCTCGTCTTGCTGAAGGCGCAACTCTTGCCCAGGTGACTGCGGAAATTGCTCAAGCATGGGGACTAGACCTGCAACTTGTTCCCATGACCAATGACAGCGTGCAAACAGTGATCACGCTTGCCGAAGACTGCGAAGCTGGTAAAGCCGGAGCAGAAATTAGTTTTCAGGAATACTTTGTGAAGCATCATCACAGCGTTGCGGCTTCGGCTGTGAAGTTTGTTGGCTCTACGCAAGCAACGCCAAATGGTTTAGACCTTCTTGCAAGCGCAGATTCCGTTCTGATCGCACCGTCAAACCCGCTGGTTTCGATTGCACCTATTCGGTCGCTTGCTGGAGTGGACAACATCCTTGCTCAGCGTCGCGATTCGGTATGTGCGATATCGCCAATTGTGAATGGCACGGCCCTGAAAGGCCCAGCCGATCGCCTCATGACCGAACTCGGTCACGAATCAACAGTCGTTGGCGTAGCAAAAATTTATGCACCAATTTGTGGCACACTTATTATCGATAACGCAGATGCGCATCTTGCTTCTGCAGTTGAAGCCCAAGGCATGCGCTGCATCGTTACCGACACCATCATGAAATCACCGCAAGTTTCTGCTGCGCTTGCGAAAACAGCATTGGATGCAACTCGATGAACAGACTGACTGCATGGGGCATTGCGGGAATTGGCGAAATAGTTCCTGGAGACCAAGTTGGCGACATTGTGGTGAACGCTTGTCGCAACGAGCCGAATGGACCACTGCAAGACAACGATGTTGTTGTAGTAACTCAAAAGATTGTGTCAAAAGCCGAGGGTCGGCTTGTTGAAATTGATCCAGACGACCCACTTAGCCACAAGCAATTAGTTGAAGATGAAGCCGTGCGGATTGTGCGTAGGCGCGGCGACTTGATCATTACCGAAACCAAACATGGCTTCATTTGCGCGAATAGTGGAATTGATCTGTCAAATGTGGAACGCGGATTCGCCGCGCTACTACCACTCGATAGCGACCGATCTGCCCGCCGTATCCGTGACATCATCCAAGCGAAATTAGGGGTGTCTGTAGGTGTCATTATCAGCGACACCTTTGGGCGACCATGGCGCAAAGGTCTAACCGATGTGGCAATTGGAGTCGCAGGAATTGCCGCAGTAGTTGACCTGCGCGGAACGCCAGATGCCCTTGGTCGCACCATGCAAGTAACCGAAGTGTGTGTTGCCGACGAACTCGCCAGCACAGCAGAACTCGTGATGGGAAAATCTTCAGGCATTCCTGTCGCCATCGTGCGCGGTGCAGATGCTTCTTGGTTCCGTGATGCATCGATGGACGAAATCGTTCGCCCGCCGCAGGAAGATTTATTCCGCTAACTGCTATTGCTGTTTGAAGTGTTGGCGGATCACACCGAGTCCATCGTGCAGCGTGGTCCATGGAGACCAACCGAGTTGAATTTTCGCCCGCACATTCGACACTGCTGTGCGCTGCAAGCCAGCAGGGCGTGCATCTACTTTTCGAGCCTTCACGGTGGTTCCTGCAGCGAGTTGTTTAAACAACTCTTCAACCGCAGTCTGCACTCCGGTTCCAATATTGATGAGCAAACCATCTCCACGATTTTGCGCGCGCACTAGCGCGTCAACCACGTCGTCCACATAAACAAAGTCTCTAGTCTGCTTGCCGTTGCCAAAAATCTGCGCGTCGTCACCTCTCAGAATGGCAGCCGCGAACGCGGCAACGACTCCGTCGTCCTCGCGCTGTCGCAATCCATACACATTCGTTGTTGCAAGCACGGTGTATTCAATTCCGTGTTTCTCTCGGTAGACGCCAAGTAGATCAATCAACGTTTGAGCCATTACGTGCGGCACGCCAATGGCATCGTTTTTCCTGCCTTCCTTAACGGGAAGATGCTTTGCGTTTACTTCTCCATAAATCAGTCCAGCAGCGATGCATACCACCACTTTTTTCACACCATGATTTCGTGCGGCCTCCAAAACTGACAACAACATAGGAACCGCTCGCATGACTGAAGAATTTTCTGAAGCCTGAGGCGCAAGTAACGCAAAGTGATACAGCACGTCGGGGCTACGAAGCCCAACAAGTTCTGCGAACTCAAGACTTGCGACATCGAGATGATGAAACCTCAACTGTCCACCCATTGCACGTGCATCGGCCAGATTGGCAAGCGAACCAGTGGAAAGGTCGTCAACAACTTCTACAGCGTGACCATCAGCAAGTAACCGTTCAACGAGATGAGACCCTATAAAACCTGCTCCGCCACACACCATGACCGATGTGGAGGAAGTGTTCATGACTAAGAAATCTCTCCCTCGGGGAATCGACCACCCGTGGATATTTGACCCGATTGCACAACTCCAGTTGGACCAACAATGCAGTCAACAATGCGAGCATCGCTACCAACGTTGCCCATCACGATGGATCGTTCAACAACTGCACCACTGCCGATGACGGCGCCATTCAGTAATACCGAATTACTCACTCGCGCATTCTCGCCAACGTTTACGTTCGCAGAAATCACTGCGTCACGGACAACAGCACTTCCTGCAATTACCGCACTTGCATGTACGGCAGCGTCCGCCGGATTACGTAATTGCGTAGCAATGTCTGTATTTGCTTGCACATAGGTATCGGGCCTACCTGCATCAATCCAATAGTCATCTGTAGCCATGGCAAACAGTGCGCCTTCGGCTACTAGTTGTGGAAAGGTGACTCGCTCAATAGAGAGCTTTTCGGTGCCAGGCATTAGTGCAAGCGTTGACTCTTCCATCACATACGTACCGGCGCTTGCAAAACGACTGTTGGTTTCACCAGGTTGCGGTTTTTCAACAAATCGAAGCACTCGCCCATCTGCATTTGTTTCAACAATGCCAAATTGCGATGGATCATTAACAGGCGTAAGTGAGATTGTTGCCTTTGCGCCACTGCGACGATGGAAAGCAACCAAGTCTGCAACGTTGAGATCAGTCATCACGTCACCGTTAGCAACAATGAATGTGCCAGTAATACCTGCAGCACGAGCAGCAAACCCAATTGCTCCAGCAGTATCAAGTGGAGTTGACTCGACGGCGTACGTCATTCGAACTTCGCCACACATGTTGTTTGGAAACTCGGCGAAGAATGGTTCGGGTTTGAATCCAAGCGCCAACACAACATCGGTCACGCCACCTTCGGCCAGGCGATTGATGAGCCTGCGGATCATCGGCACGTGCGCCACGGGTAACAATGGCTTTGGAATGGCGTACGTCAGTGGCCTCAGCCGAGTACCAAAACCTCCGACGAGCACGACTGCGTGCATCGCGGGTGAACTATCCCTGATAGTCCGCGAGGGAATCTGCAACAGCAGGACGAGGTACTTCTACTCCGTCTGGAGCAAACGACAGCACCACCGTCATCTGGTTATCAATCTTCACACCACCGAAGCTCGCAATCGACAACTTTGATGCTGACGAGCCGCTCTCCCAAACATTGACGCTGATTTTCGCATCCTTGTTTGCACACTTCGTATCGGTTTCAGAGATTTTTGTTCCATCAGCGAGCGTGATCGAGTCATCGGTAACTGTCATTCCGTATAAGCCGAAAATGGTGTCGAGTTTTGCTTTGCGCTGACCAGCAAGTGCTTGTGGCATCCAACCAACAATTCCGTCAGCGATAATCGCTGCTGGAGCATCTGTCGTAACTGCCGCAAACTTGTCTGACGGATTAAGCGTCGCTGCATCTGGTTGCTTCAAGTCGGTAGCGAGTGCATCGCAATTAAAAAACGCAAACGCTGTTGCGTACTTTTGATCGGCGGTAACCGTTGCATCAACTGCAGTTCCACCCTGTCGCGCGTATGCAATCAGTACTGCACCGAGTACAACGACAGCGAGTACAACGGTTGGGAAAACTGACCCACCCTGAAAGCGGACCTTTTTGCCTTTGCCCTTTTCTGCAAGACGGGCGATTTTTTTTGCTGATGATGTGCGTGCCACGAGGACTAGAGGTTATCGGTTAGCGAGGAAAATTGCCTCGTACTGGGCAGCCACCGATGCAGGTGATGCATGGGTTTCTACCCATTTTCGACCGCTTGCGCCCATCACCTTGAGGTGTTCTCGATTGCTCACCAATTGACCAAGGGCCTCAATAAATGCCGGGGTGTTATCTGGCTCAACAGCGACGCCCGCCCCAGACTGTTGCAACATATTTGGAATTTCGGTGTTGAGGTCAATGGCCGCAAGCATCGGTCGGCCTGCGGCAAGTATTGAGTACGACTTTGAAGGCACACTCACCGAAGCGAGCCCAGTGCGCAATGGCACAAGGTGAAGATCTCCCGTTGCAAGCACTTCGCTTAATCGCTCTATTGGTTGATAATCGCCGAAATACACGTTGGTCAACCGTGCACAATCCTCTTGCAGTTTTTTGCGCGCCGCCCCATCGCCATTGATGAGGAAGGCAACTTCAGGGAACTTGGCAGCTGCGTCGGTCACCAAATTCAATGATTGCGAGAAACCAACATTTCCGGCATACATCACTACCAACTGATCGCCGATGCCAAGCTCATTGCGGTAAGCGGTCATCCTGTCTTGTGGAGTGATCGCGACTGTGTCGACAAAGTTTGGAACGACGTGCAATCGATCGTGATATTTCGCATCGATCTTGTTCGCGATATTGGTTCGTAGGTCTTGTGAGAGCAATACCACTGCATCTGACCGGTGGTAGCTGACGCGCTCTAGCCATTTCGCTGCAGCGATAATCTTCTTGTTTGAAATTGCGCCGGTCTGAATTGCGGCGTCTGGAAACACATCCTGGATGTTGAACACCAACGGTGCGCGACGAATGATTTTGGTAAACCATCCCGTCAGTCCGAGTGTGAGCGGAGGAGACATTGCCAACACTCCGTCCACCTTGAACGGAAATCCGTCTGCATGCACACTGCGGATTCCAACTGCGTAGCTAAACGCAAGAAAGCCAATTGCGCGACGCAATAAATTTGATTTCGATTTTCCTGGAAATGGATGCACCCGAATGATCGAACCCCACTCAGTTTTTTCGGTGCGCCACAACCTGCCACCCCAACCTGGTTCGATCGCATGATTGCGATACCACGGCAACGATGTGACCACATGCAGTTCGTGTCCACGTGCTGCAAGCTCTGCCACAATTCGCGTCATCACCACTCCAGTTGGCGCTAAATCTGGAGCAAAGTGTGGGCACAGCACCACGAGCCGCAGTTTGTTACTGCTCATCGTTGAACCGTCGCAAGAGTTTTTTCATAGGCCACCACCAAGTCTTGTGCTGACTTGGCCGAAGTGAATTCTTCGGCACGTAGTAAACCATTTTTTACCAGTGTGGATCGTTGCAGACGAACTGAGTTCAACGCGCCAGCCCACGCTTCAGAGGTAAGCGGAAGGACAAGACCGCCATCGCCAATTACTTCGGGAAGCGATGCACAATCACTTGAAATGACCGGAGTCCCAAGCGCCATTGCTTCAAGTACCGGCGCACCAAAACCTTCGTACTTGCTTGGAAAAACTAACGCTTCTGCCATTGCTATTAGCCCGTCGCGATCGGCCGCGTTAACGCGTCCCGAACGAACGACCTTGTTCGAGATCTGCAACTCGGCAATCAGCGATTGAATGTGCGACTCTGCCAGGCCATTTCCCCCGACCATCACCAACTTCACATCCTCATTGCGCCATTCATTGGCAACTAATCGCAAAAGAAATTCGTGATTCTTGTGCGGGTGCGTAATTGCCGGAATCAATAAAATTCGAGCACTCCCGAGATTAAAACGAGTGCGTAATTCCGCTTCTGCAGTTTTATGCACACCGATTGCAGGCTCTAGGCCATGCCGAATTACTGCGGTACGAGCGCGTTCAATTCCAAAATGTTGCTCAATGCCTTCGCGCACATAATTACTCGGCGCTGCGACTACCGATGCACGACGGATCGCCGACGGAACCCTGTTCTTCAGATAGCGCAACTTCACAGCGCTGAAATACTCGGGGTACGTCAAGTACTGAACATCGTGAATAGTCAATAGGGTCGTCGAGTTGCCCCTACTTGGAATCGTTCCACCGCCGTGGTGCACCAAGTCTGCCGATTGTGTTCGCGAAGTAAGCCAAGTATTTTCTAACAACACACGAAATTCTCGACTCGTGCAGCGTGAAGGTGCTTCAACAATGCGCAATTCGGACGCAATATCTTTGTGCGCAGTCGAAAACCCCTTCGGCGCGTACACCGTCACATTAAACGGAGCATCAATTTCTACTAGACCGCGTAATTGACGAACGAAGTACTCCTCGCTACCACCAACAGCGCCAGGCACGCACCACAGCATGTTTACTGCGATGTTGTGCTGAGTTGCACTCATCCAGCAACCACTTCGTCGTAAGCAGCAGCCGTTAACTGTGCCGTGTGATTCCATGTTGCAAGTGCAGCTCGCTGCAAACCACGCTGTGAAAGTTGTACTCGATCTGCGAGTGCCTTGCGCATACCATCGCGAATACTTTCGGCACTGCGCGGGTCAACAAGCACCGCAGCACCACCTGCAACTTCTTCCGTCGAGATCAATTCACTCGTGACTACTGGAGTGCCTTGCGCCATCGCCTCAAGCACTGGCAAGCCGAAGCCCTCCCACAACGATGGATACGCCATCACGCTGGCCGCTGCATACAATCCACTCAGGAACCGCTCTTCAACGTGCCCCAAGAATTTCACGTTGTCACTTGCTGCAACGGAAATATCGCCCCAACCTTGCGCCCCAGCGACAACGAGCGGAGGCAAATCTGGTTGTCCGCTTAAGGCTTCAACCAACTTGGCCAAATTCTTTCGCGGTTCGAGCGTGCCAACAAACAAGATAAATTCACTTGGCAGGTTGAATGCTGCGCGAACCTGTGCAACATGGTCTTCACTTGCGCGCTCGGACCTCACGCCAAGAGGAACAAAGCGCACTCTGTCAGGTGCAAATCCGGCCTCTAGACAATCGTTCACCGTGACCGTCGAACTGCATAGCAACATATCGGCGCGCTTTTTCAGCACTTTCAGGCTGCGAGCAAATACCGCATTTCCGCGGCGCGTAAAAAAGTCCGGATGATGCAGAAATGCAAGGTCATGAACGGTTGAGACCATCTTTGCTTTAGTCGCAAATGGAATGATGCTGGTGTTGTGCAGAACATCGATGTCGCTCAACACTCGCTCTACCCGTGGCTGCCGTAGCCGAAGTGAAGCTTCATAGAGCAGTGGACCAGAAATGGGTAGCCCCGCTACATCGATAGAAATGTCAAACGTGACTTCGGAATCCTCGCCATGTCGACCAGAAACACCTAACAAGTCAACGTCAGCGCGCACTACCGGCATCGCACGAGCGACCTCAATTGCTGATACAGCCGTGCCTCCAGGTACGCGGTGCCAGCACTGCTCAAGTGTGTAGGCGACCCGCACGCCTTCCATTGTGCCAACTCTGTATCGTTATTGGCATGACTTCACCCGTAACGCTTGCCTACTGGGCAAATCGAACGGTCGTGGTAACTGGTGGAAACGGATTCCTCGGTTCAAAAGTGGTGGCCAAATTGCGCAACCTTGGCGCAACGGTTGTCGCTCCTCGACAGAAGGAAGCCGATCTCACGCAAGTTGGTGTTGCAGAGCAATTGTTCCGCCAACACTCACCAAGCCATGTCATTCACTTGGCTGCCCGCGTTGGTGGAATTGGTTACAACCAAGTTGCACCAGCACAGTTGTACCTAGACAACCTCATGATGGGCACACACACCATCGAAGCAGCACGCGCAGTTGGAGTTGAAAAAACTGTGCTCCTCGGCACCGTGTGCTCGTATCCAAAATTTACCCCTGTCCCTTTTCGCGAAGAATCGCTGTGGGACGGATACCCAGAAGAGACAAACGCTCCGTATGGAATTGCAAAAAAGGCCATGCTCATTCACGCACAAGTAAACGAAGCACAGTACGGGCAACATTTTGCGTTTGTCATTCCAACGAACTTGTATGGACCTGGAGACAAGTTCCACGAATCTGTTTCACATGTCATTCCTGCACTCATTAAAAAGTGTGTTGAAGCCAAAGAGAACGGTGCCGACAAAATCAACGTCTGGGGCACTGGAATTGCAAGCCGCGACTATTTGTTCGCCGACGACGCAGCAGAAGCAATCGTGCTCGCCGCGGAACTTCGCACAAGCGCCGAGCCACTCAACCTCGGCAACAATCGCGAAGTCACTATCCGTGAAACTGCGGAAACGATCGCGCGCATCGTGGGCTTTGATGGCGAACTGGTGTGGGATTCATCACGCCCTGACGGTCAGCCACGTCGTCGCGTAGACGCAAGTCGTGCCGAGCGTGAACTTGGTTGGCATGCCCACACCGAATTTGAAGACGGCTTGCGACGAACTGTCGATTGGTACTTGGCTAATCGCGAGCTTGCTGAAAAAGATCCGAACTGAATCTGTGAACTTTCCCCCTCCGCAAATTCCGCCACCACCTCGCCAACAACGTCTTCGCTTTACTACACAGCGCAGAAATCTCAACCCGTACACGGCATCTCATGCAATCATTGCCATAAATCTTGGTCTGTTTGTTTGGGGTTGCATCTTCGATGTATTGCACCCAGGAACGTTGAACGGAATCTCTCAGTATCAATTTGACATGGGACTCGCCCGCGAGTTTCTGAATGCTGGCGAGTGGTACCGACTTGTCTCTAGTGGGTTCTTGCATTTTGGATTTCTGCACGTAGGTATGAACATGTTTTTGCTGTACCAACTGAGCAGAATGCTTGAGCCAACACTTGGCTCGGTGAAGTTTGCGCTTGTCTATTTCGCTTCGCTACTTGGAGGCGCTGCTGGCGCACTCATCGCTAGCCCGAATGCACTTACCGGCGGCGCATCAGGAGCCGTATTCGGCATGATGGCTGCTGCAATTGTTGGCATGCGTCAACGCGGAGTGAACCCGTTGCAAACAGGACTCGGCCTCACTTTCGTCATCAACATTGGACTCACGCTTGCCATTCCCAATATTTCAGTTGGCGGACATTTTGGTGGCGCAATTGCTGGCGCAGCATGTGGCATATTCGTGCTCGCTCCTGCACATTGGCGTCTTCCCCGTTGGACCGAATTTGCACTTCCGGTGATCATTGGAATTGTTGCCACAGTTATTGCTGTGACACCCTCGCTGTAAGTTTTCAGCACTTCTCCCACCGTTCATTTCCTGCGACTTGTTCGCATTCAATACTGGAGGAACTGTGCTGAAACTCATCAGTGCACCACTTTCGCTCCCCCGAGCCCATCTCGACCCCATCGTTTCATCGCAAGACATCCTTGCGGTCCTCTCGCTGGCAATTCGACGCCCACTGTGCAATGAAGTAATCGCCATTCTTATGGATGACGAACAGCGTGGCATTGGGTTGCTGTCATTCGACGAACCACACTCACCCGCATCGCTCATTCATCAGCTCATTGGCTTGTGCAGCACTGCCGCAATCGCTACTTCGGTCGTTATCGCAAGCGTCCGTCCTCGCGAGTTATGGAAAACAGATGATCAATCTCAGTTGAAGTTCATGCGCCAACAATTTGCGAATGCTGGAATTGCCATGCGCGAATGGATCGTGATCAGCAAAGGTGCTGTCAGGCTTGTGCAGGAGTAATCGAAGTCAGTGGCAACCGCAGCCCGAGCCGCAACCACCGGCCGGGCGTGGTGCTGCTTTTTGTGGCGCCGATGCCCCACCAACTGAAGCAAACACGCTGAGTAACCGAACTGCATTGCCGTGCCCTTCAGGACATGTTGCAGGCAAGTCGGCTTCTGACATTGAACGTCGTTCTTCAAACACCGAGTCACAACTCTTGCACCGGAACTCATAGGTAGGCATGGCTCTAGTGTATGAACTGTGAGTACGCCCATGCCTCTTCAGACCAGGCCTGCAACCACTAAGCCAATTACCGAAGAAGTCCTTGAAACTGGCGAGCCAAGCATGGCCCACATTGTGAAAACAGAGCCCGGTGAGGACGCCGCAGCCAAGGTGCTTGAGGCTCGTATTTATGGAACTCCGCTCGAGGCCCTGTGTGGTCATGTGTGGGTTCCCTCGCGCGACCCAAAGCAGTTGCCGCTGTGCGATAAATGCAAAGACATTTACGAGACCTACCGCATGTTTAACGACGGGCTGAACGATCGCCCATCTGAATAGCTAACGAAAGTTACGCGCACTTACTTTCGCAGCAACACGTAGTGGCGCAATGTGTTCGGCAACAACGTTGATAACTCCGCCATCGCCAACTTCTAGCCTGCCTCGCACCAGCAACGCACCAGCACCTCGCGCAACTTTGCGGTAGCGAGCCCAGCACCCAACTGAGCACACCACATTGATGTGGCCCGTTTCGTCTTCCAAGTTGATGAACGTAATACCTTGCGCGGTCATCGGTCGCTGACGATGCGTCACTGTTCCAGCAACCAATACTTTTTCATCGCCACGCGCACCACGCTGTGGAAGTTGTATTGCAGTGGCAACGCCCATGCGTTCAAGTTCGATGCGCAAAAACTCGGTGGGATGACCACTCGTTGAAACGCCAGTAGCCCATAAGTCGGCAATGGCTTCCTCCATTGGTTGCATGCCAGGCAAATGTGGCGACTCAACACCAGTAGTAACTCCATCAAGCGTTCCTGGACGCGACTGAATAACCGCACCCGCACTCCACAACGCGTCTCGACGTTGTTGTCCAAAGCTTTCGTTAAATACACCGGCAGTAGCGAGCGCTTCCAATTGCGCAACATGCATCTGTGGAACTTTGCGCACCACATCTTCCATGCTGGTGTACGGCCTGTTGTCTGCAATGGCTTGTGCAACAACATCGCTCATGCCGCGCACCGAATTGATTCCCATTCGCAACGCCAAACCACCTGCCGACTGCGCGTTGCGCTCAAGCGTTGCACCCGCACATGAGGCGTTGATGTCGGGAGAGTTCACCACTACCCCATGACGCTTTGCGTCCTGCACCAATGAATGCGGCGACCAAAACCCCATCGGTTGCGCATTGAGTAGCGATGCATAAAACGCTGCTGGTTCATGCAGTTTGATCCATGCCGACGAATACACCAAGTACGCAAAACTCACCGAGTGGCTTTCGGGAAATCCATAACTAGCAAATGCCGCCATTTTGGTGAATATTTGGTCAGCAACATCACCATGAATTCCGCGCTCTGCCATTCCGGCATAAAAACGGTCACTGAGTTGTTGCATACGTAACTGCGATCGCTTCGAACCCATGGCTTGACGCAACTGGTCTGCTTCACCCGGACTGAAACCCGCAATGTCAATTGCCATTTGCATGAGTTGTTCCTGGAACAGCGGCACACCAAGCGTTTTGCCCAAACTGTTTTCGAGTAACGGATGCAAGTACGTAATCGGTTCCTGCCCGTTGCGACGACGAATGTATGGATGCACCGAGCCGCCCTGAATAGGGCCTGGACGAATGAGTGCAACTTCCACCACAAGGTCGTAAAACCTGCGCGGCTTCAAGCGTGGAAGCGTGGCCATTTGTGCACGCGACTCAATTTGAAACACACCCACCGTGTCGGCGCGACACAACATGGCATACACCTCGTCCTCTTGCGGAATGGTTGCCAGGTCTATGTGCACGCCGCGAAACTGCGCAATGAAATCGACTGCGTTGTGCAATGCCGACAACATGCCAAGGCCCAACAGATCGAATTTCACCAACCCCGCAGCAGCGCAATCGTCTTTATCCCATTGCAACACGCTGCGACCTTCCATGCGACCCCACTCCACTGGGCACACTTCGGTGACCGGGCGATCGCACATGACCATGCCACCTGAATGAATACCTAAATGTCGCGGTGCGTCTTGCACCTGTTCGGCTAGCTGCAACACCTGTGCAGGAATGCTGTGGTCGCCGCTATTCACCGTGACACCAATGGCGCCCCACGCATCTACCTGCTTACTCCATGCATCTTGTTGGCCTGGTGCAAAACCAAGCGCGCGAGCCATGTCGCGTACTGCGGACTTCGCTCGATACGTAATGACGTTGGCAACTTGTGCAGCATGATGTCGACCGTGACGTTGATACACGTACTGAATGACTTCTTCGCGTCGACCGCTTTCAATATCGATATCAATGTCGGGTGGGCCATCGCGTTCCGGCGAGAGAAACCGTTCGAACAACAAACCAAGCGACACCGCATCGGCCTTCGTGATGTCGAGCGAATAACACACTGCGCTGTTTGCCGCGCTGCCACGACCCTGACAGTAAATATTGGATCGCGCGCAGAACTGAACAATGTCCCACACCACCAGGAAATACCCGGCAAATCCGAGCGTCTCAATCATCTCTAACTCGTGATCAATCACCCGCCACGCACGCGCGCGTAGCGACAAATCTTCACTTGAATCATTTGGGCGAATTCCGTATCTGCGAGTAGCTCCGGCTTCAGCCAGTTTGCGGAGATACGAAATTTCATTCAAGCCATCAGGACACGGAAACGGTGGTAGTTGTGGCGCCACCAACCGCAAGTCGAATGCGGCACTCGCTCCAAGTTCGGCAGCATGTTGCACCACCCCCGGATACCGAGCAAAACGCCGTTCTTGCTCGGCTCCACTGCGTAAATACGCAGTAGCCGCTGGCGGTAAGCGTGGATCAATGTCATCCAAACTGGATCGCTCGCGCACCGCAGCAACCGCGGTAGCAAGTTTGTGTTGAGCTGGCGCTGCGTACAAAACATCGTTCGTAGCGACACACCCAATGTTGTTGCGATACGCAATGCGCGCAAACTCATCGTTGCGTACAGAATCGAGCGGGTCGCCGTGGTCCCACATTTCCATCACCACGCTGTCGCGACCAAACACCGAAACAAGTTGTTGCACTCGGCGTTCAGCCATTGCTGGTCCATGCGAATGCAATGCACGCGTCGCCACACCACTGCGACCACCAGTAAGTACCCACCAGTCCCCAACCGAGAACTCGGCAAGTTGTTCTATGCCAAACACCGGTTGTTCTTTACTGCCAGCAAGTTGCCCAGCACTAATTGCACTCGACAAATGTGCATACCCTCGCGTGTTGCGTGCGATCACCACAATGTCGCCCACTGCTTCACCAACACTGCACTGCAACTCTGCACCAAACACTGTTGGCAACCCGAGTGCGCGAGCAGTTTGCGCAAAACGAACAATGCCGTACAACCCGTTGCGATCAGTAAGTGCAAGTGACTGCAACTCGAGTGCAACTGCTTGCTCAACTAACTGTTCTGGATGCGATGCACCTTGCAAAAACGAAAAGTTGGAACGGCAATGCAACTCCGAATACGGAACCTTCCCCATGCCCTCAGGGTAGCGAACATATGTTCGCTTTTAGGTTGCGGCTACAGCAGGCGGCGAACGGCGCGCAGGCAACCAGCAAGGCCTGCGTCAGACATATCGATTGCTGTGTCCCACTCAAACCAGCGCACGTCTTGGCTTTCATCGGCACCTGGGGCCGGATCGGCATCGGGTGCATACATCAGGTAGCGCAGGTCGAGGTGGGTGTGACCACGCGGGCCAGGGTGCACGTCTAGGTGCACCAGCCAGGGGCCAGTTGCGGGGTGTACTACATCAAGACCGGTTTCTTCCCTCGCTTCGCGCAAGGCACCCTCTGCTGGTGTTTCGCCAGCATCAATGTGTCCGCCTGGTTGCAACCACATGTTGAGTCGTTTATGCAGGTGCAGCACTACGCCGCGGTCGCCAACAACAATTCCTGAACCCGTGATGTGCGTTGGATCGGAAAACTCATCGAAGGGCTTTACCAACGTTGGTGCAATGTCGAGAAATTTTGTTACCGATTCGCGTTCGCGTTCGTCGCATGGAATGGCAGCACTGAACTGTGCGCACAGTTCTTGCACCAGTTGTGCATCGGATTTGGCGTTTGCCTTCACATTCATGACGCAGAAAATCTATCGGGATTGAGTGAAAAATATTCATCCGTAGCGAGCAACCACCCACCACTGCCCGTGTTCCCTTACAACTACAAGGGCTCGCGTAGTTATTGCAGTGTCATTACGGCTGACTACAAGCTGCATTCTTACCATTCTGCGCTGTCGTGAAGTGTCCCACCACCGCTCCTCTACTGGCCACGGACCAGCCCACGACAACACGTTGTAACGATGTTGTTGCAACACCACAACATTTGGTTCTGCACTTAACTCATGTCTTCCGCTTACGGTTACATCTTCACCATCTGCATCACATACCAATACTGGTAATGGGTCGTCATACACAACAGAAGGAGATGGAGTTGGCAACGCACCATTCCACTGAGCTTCCGTTGTCACGTGCGACAACGCGCGACGTTCAACGTCGACAACTGCAGCAGACGTAAACGCGAATACTTCGGCTGGGTCGCGACCACCGCGCCACTCGGGAACGCGAACCGATTCAGCCCCGAGCATGGCGGTAAGGCGCTCGATGGCCCGCGAAGCCCACTCGTCGGCTTCGGTGCTGTCGCCCCACAACCCCAGCTGGCGGCCCTCTTTAGCCCTTAGCCCTATTGGAGAAAGCCGAAATAGCACCACCCCGCTGGTGACCCCGCGGCTGGCTATCCAGGCGTCCAACTGCCAGCGCACCCGCTCGGCCATGGCGGCGGCAGTAAGCCCTTCGGGTTGGTACCACACGCGATCGTTTTGTTCACCGTGATCGGTGTGCAACGAGATGTGCAAGCGAACACAACTTGCGCCGTGATTACCCAAGTGCACAACTAATTCATGTGCTGTTTCGCGTGCAGTAAGCACAACTACATTCACGTCTTCTACTGGCGTGTCGAATCGATATGTACTCGCTCGTTCAGGTGGTGGCGCAACAACAATTGGTGGGTGTCTATCAAGACCTCGCGCAAGCCGTTGCATTTCATTTCCAACAGGACCAAAACGCCCAACCAAAATAGATGGTTGAATTTCGGCAATGTTGCCAAGGTGTGCAAGGCCTAACCGCTGCAATAACGACACCACATTGCGATCAATTTCGGCGAAGTCTGCAAGTACCGACACCGGAAGTACCGCCAAACACTGCGCACTTTCATTTAGTGCAACAACACGTGGTAGTCCAACAGATGCAGCACTGCGTGCAGCGATCATTGCAGTGAGTCGGCCATCGGCGATACCCACACCAAATGGAATGCGCTGACCTTGCGCCAACTTGTGCAGTGCTGTTTCGGCAATAGCAGTAAGTCGCTGTGCCAGCGCGGCGTCGCCACCCACGTAGCGCGAAGGGCCACGTGTAGCCAACACCACAACACCTGGCATGCTCACTTCAACGAGTGGAACCAGCTCGGCAATGGCGTGCACAACGGGCTCAAACATGAGCCGATCACGCTCGGGGTTATGTGCCGCAATATGCATATTCGGGCACGTTGCTTGGGCTTCGCGTTTACGCATACCCACCTGCACGCCTTGCTCGGCAGCGGCTGCCGTGCGGGCAATCACCCGTTGCGCATGCAGCACCGCCACCGCATCAAACACCTGCCCGCGCGCATGCAAGTCGCACTGCGCAGCAACTGCCTGCCAGTCGGGGCACGCGACAACAGCCACGCGTGTTGATTCAGTGTTCATGGCAAGCGTTAGCCAACAAAGTGCAGCGAGTGTTGCCGCGCTTGAGGCACTCGCCTACCGCTTACTGCAACCTGCACGTCGCGACCTTGCACATAACCTGCGCCGCGTTCTATGCCGTGCCACTTTGTTGTAGCGGTATTCATAATGACATCGGGTTGAAAGACTGATTGCACAGCCGACTGTTGCGTTGTTCCAATAAGCACCAACGCATTTCGCCTGGCCTGAATGCGCGTTTGCACGCGACGTGCATCGGCTTCGGTTATGCCGTGCGGAACTTCGAGCATGAGCACATCGAAACCATCTGCAACAGCAGCAACAGTGCTGACCCATTCGGTGCGGCTACTTGCCGGCTGCACAAACACCACACGTTGCAGAGCCACGCCATGTTCACTCGCTGCCTGCACGCCAACGTTGTGCACACCAACAATGCCCAGCCAAGAACCTGCTTGCGTTGCACTTGAGACAACACGCAACGCCATAGCTACCGCAGCGTCTCCACTGCACAGCACCGTGCGACCGCGCACCAACCCGCCCTCAGGAAACATGGCGCGCAACTCTGACGGAACAGGCAGTGTGGGCAATGGCTCGTACATGCCATCACTGTAGCGAACATATGTTCGTAGTTGTTTAGCCGCGGTAGTTCCGCGAATCCATCAGTATTTACTGGCTATTTACGGCGTGCGTGCTGATTCAACGAATCGATCAGCGAACGAACATCGCCAGCCCAATGATCGGCTCCCAGAACGCGCACATGGTCGTCTCCTCGAATCGCCGCGCCGCCAACGTACACGGGAATACTTGGGCACGAACTCTTCACCGTTGAAATCGTTTCTTTCGCAGCAGGTATCGAACCTTCAACGGTTACGCCAACGCACACTGCCACAACGTCGTTGCTCTGTTGCACCGCTTGAGCGAAACTTTCTGCTGGCATGTTGCCGCCCAAGTCATGCACATCCCACCCTTGGCTGCGAACCAAATCGGCAAGCATGGCTATTGCAAGTGCGTGTTCTTCACCCGCAGGGGCACCCATGATGATGGTTCCTTTAGAAATGCCGCGTCGTGTAAAGCGCGATCCAACCTGAGACATCAAACGCAGTGCAATGTTGCTGGCTCGATGTTCAACAAAGATTTCGAGCTCACCTTGTTCCCAGCGACGACCAATTGAGACAAGCGCTGGACTCAACACACTCAAGTACAAGTGTTCGAGATCATTACCAGCGCGAAGCACCGCTTCAAAAACTTCCAGCGCTCCACGCTCGTCGCCTTCAAGCAAACGTGCTTCAAGTCGCTCGCCCCATGGGGCCTGCTTGCGTTTCCCGTCTTCGGAAACCGCGCCGAGTCCATTGCCTTTTTGAAACTGGTCCAAGTCGCTTTTGCGAACGCACCAACTGCGTCCAACTTTGTGTCCAGGCAGCAGCCCCTCGCGCACATAGCGATACGCCGTCATGTAATGCACGTGCAGCGCTTCAGCTACGTCGTGTAGCGAGATGTCTGTATCAACCATCGCCGTGAATCTTCACACGACTAGCGAGAATTTGCGTAACTCAGCCTTGTTTTGCGCGGGCTTTGGCAAGCGCTGCTTGGCTTCGTGCCAATAGTGCTGCAGGAATTTTGCTGGCAGCACTGCTTACCGCAGGGCTTCCATCGGCCGACGGCGCAGCAGCAGGTGTTTCACTCTTTGGCGCCTGGGCCATGAGTTCTTCTTCAGATGGAGGCACTTTTCCTGGTGTCCAGTATTGGTACAAATCTTCAACAACTTTGATCAGCGAATCGCTACTTGAACCAGGCTTTACATCGACCGTGATGATGTTGCCGTACACATGAACAGCGCTCACATTGCCGGTTTCAAAAAAACGGTTGGCCAACACATCTGATGGCTTACCGGTGCGCGAAGCGACTGCCGCGGTATAGCGCTCGTGCCCTTGGCCGGTGAGCGAGCGGTTGAGTTCAAAGCGAACTCGCCCAGGCGTAACTGAAGGCTTCTGTGTAACGGAAACTGGCTGACCCATGCCCCACAGACTAGTTGGCTGGCCTTCGCCAAAACCGACCCCGCCAACTACCGTTGGGGCTATGACTGAACAGATTTCTGTTGAAGAGTACGCAGCCAAAGCCCGTGTCTTTCTTGATGCCAACGCCGAGAAAAAGGAAGCACGAAAGAAGTTCGTCTGGGGCGAAGGCACCGACAACGTGTCCATGTTTGAAGAACGCTCGAAGGATGCCGAAGAGGAAATGCTGCGCCGTGCGAAGGCATGGCAAGCCCAGCGTTTCGATAACGGTTTTGCATGGATCACTGGTCCAACCGAATACGGCGGCGCAGGTCTTACCGTTGCCCACGAGCGCGCGTACAACCAGGTAGAACGCGAATACAAAACCGCTCCACTCGGAGCATTCCAAATTGGTTTAGGAATGGTTGCTCCAACCATCCTCGCCCACGCTTCGCAAAAAGCCCGCGACTTGTACCTGCGAAAAATGTGGCGCGCCGACATTGTGGGTTGCCAATTGTTTTCCGAACCTGGCGCTGGCAGCGACCTTGCATCAGTGCAAGCCAAGGCAGAAAAAGATGGTGACGAATGGATCATCACTGGTCAAAAGGTGTGGACATCTGGCGCACAGTTCAGTGATATCGGCGAAATTATTTGTCGCACCGACCCGGGCCTACCTAAACACAAGGGTCTCACCGGTTTCATTGTCGACATGCGTGCGCCTGGAGTAGAAATACGTCCGCTTCGCCAAATGACAGGTGGCGCAAGTTTCAACGAAGTGTTCTTCAATGAGGTGCGTGTTCCAGACGATCATCGCTTGGGCGATGTGAACAACGGCTGGAACGTCGCCCTCACCACGCTGATGAACGAGCGAGCATCAATCGGTTCTGCCGACAGCGGTGAAAACACCATGTACACCCGCCTGCTCGAAATGATCCGTCATTACGAACTTGACACCGATCCAATCGTTCGCGAAATGCTCGCCGACCTGTACATCAACACCAAGGTTGCTGGCTACACCAGCCAACGCGCAACCGACAAAATGCGCGCTGGTCAAATGCCTGGACCAGAAATGTCCATTGGCAAAATGGCGTTAGTGAATAACCAGAAAAAAATGAACGACCTCGTAGCACATGTTCTTGGTGCAAAACTCGTTGTTGATACCGGCGAATGGGGAACCTACGCGTGGAGTCAATTACTTCTTGGCGCACCTGGCATGCGAATTGCTGGCGGTTCAGACGAAGTGATGCGCAACATCGTTGGCGAACGTGTACTTGGGTTGCCTAAAGATGTTGGCATCGACTCAAAGTCGGCATTCCGCGACATCAAAGTGGGCACGCAAAAGGATTAGCGCCGAGCGGCTTACACCGCCCGACGAATAACTACGCGCGACCTGGTCGGCGGAAGTTCAGCGCTGCGTCAATAAGTAGGCGAGTTCCAAAACCCGTCATACCCTTTTGCAACCAACCGTTGTCGCTGTCTGTCCACATTGGACCAGCAATGTCGATGTGTGCCCACGTGGTGTCACCAACAAATTCTTCCAAGAACAGTGCTGCGGTAATTGCGCCGGCTTCTCCGCCAACGTTTTTCATGTCGGCAACATAGGAATCCAGTGCTGGGCGATATTCACGCTCAAGCGGCAACTGCCACAACTTGTCCGAGGTGCGCTCTGCAGCTGCAGTCAATTGATCGATCCACTTTTGGTTGTTACCCAACACTCCGGCCATGCCGTTTCCTAATGCGCGTTGGCATGCCCCGGTAAGCGTTGCAATATCCACAATGGCATCTGGCTTTTGTTCGGTAGCAAGCGACAATCCGTCAGCAAGCACCAATCGACCTTCAGCGTCGGTGTTGTGAATTTCAACAGTCTTTCCGTTGCGCATGGTGAGCACTTCGCCCATTGCCATTGCGCTACCCGAAGGAAGGTTGTCGGTACACATGAGATAGCCAGTGACCTGGTTGGTGCATCCCAATGCCTTCAAGGTGCTCATGGTGGCAAGCACTGCTGCAGCACCGCTCATGTCGCCCTTCATCGTCGCGTGCGATGGGTCTGATGGCTTCAGTGAAATGCCACCCGAGTCGTACATGACACCTTTACCAACGAGCACCAAGTGCGGCTTGCCTTTTGCACCAGTTGGCTTGTAGGTAAGACGAACCATGCGTGGAGGCTCAACACTTCCGCGATTCACTCCAACAATTCCGCCGCAACCCATAGCGAGCAATTGATCTTTGTTGAATACTTCAACTTTAAGTCCGGTTTGTCCAGCAATTTCTACTGCCTTGTTCGCAAAAATTGTTGCAGTCAAATGCGCAGGTGGCATGTTCGCAAAGTCACGCGACATGTTGGTGGCGTTCGCGATTACTTGTCCGCGCTTCACACCGCTCGTTGTTGCAGTGCCAGTACCTACTAGCGAAACAGTTGAAAGCTTCGGAGCTTTCTTGTCAACAGTCTTCAAGTCGGTGTAACGATGCGTTGCAAGCGACATTCCTTCGACAACAACCTGCGCTGCAACTTTGCGGTCAAGTCGACCGATGTTTGCAAGGGTGGTGCTCACTGATTCGAAACCTGCTGCTGCACGCGCAAACGCTGATGCTGCTTTGCGCAATGACGTTGCATCAAGTTTTGACAATTCGCCAACACCGATCAAAATGTTGACTGCGCCTTTTTCTGCTGGCACAACATAGGCCTGTCCTACTTTGCCCGTGAATCCCAACGTTTCAAGTGTTGCGCGCGAAAGTGAAACTTCTTTCGGCAATGCACCTTCACTCGCAACTGGAATGCCAACTGCCTTCGAGTTTGCTGGGGATTTGGCGACGACTTCAAAATTAAGTGCCATGACGGGTCTCCTTGTGTCTGATTACTCGGTAAATGGTAACTAGATGACGTCTTTAACCGACAAAGACTCGCCATCCTGCCAACGGGCAAGAGTCCACAATAGGTCTGAAAGCCTGTTGAGATAAGGGCATGCCTGCGAAGGTGGCGCTGCCGCGGCTAGCGAATGACGTTCGGCCCTGCGGGCAACCGTGCGACCAACATCGAGCAGTGCTGACACTCGGTTCTGGCCAGGCACAACGAAATCAGTTGGTGGTTCAAAACGCTCATCGAGTGAATCAATCATGTGCTCAAGTTTTTCCACCATCAGTGGGGTTACACGCGTTTTGTCATCAACCAACTTGTGGCGATTTTCAGGCAATGTTGCGAGTTCTGCCATCAACACCCACAGGTCGCGACAAATATGCACGAGCATGTCGTCAAGCTCGGTGCCCTTACCCGCTTCGGCACGAGCCAAACCAAGAATTGCCTGCGCTTCGTCCACCGCGCCATACGCGCGCGGGAGCGCCGAGTCTTTACCTACACGACCGCCATAGAACAGGCCTGTCGTGCCATCGTCGCCTGCTCGTGTGTAGACCTTTTCGCGTGCCATGCGCGTTACACGCTACTTGTAGCCAGCCCACCGACTGCGATCAGGCAACAAGAAACAGGGCCGGCGAGTCTCCCCACCAGCCCTGACTACTTGAAGTTTCCCCAGGTCGTGACTCCTAGGTAAGAAGTTTCGCGAGCACCTCTTCGTTCGTTTTGTCGGAGCCATGAGCGGGAATCGAACCCGCACCTCTGCACCCACGAGAGCAGCGTGCTCCCATTGCGACCATCACGGCACCACTGAATATGTGTGCGCAGGAAATGAGAGGAGGAAATAAAAATGACGACACATTTCTGTGTCGTCATTTGGGGGCGATATTTGTGCCCCGATTTGCTGCTCTCGTGTATCAAAAAGTGTACCGAAAAATCACCGGCTGACTTGAGATTTTTGCCAAGCTGCAGCAAGCGCGCTGTACCGGCCACCCTTCGCAATCAGTTCGGCATGCGTGCCGTATTCGGCAACTTGAGCATCTGCGATAACAGCAATATGGTCGGCGCGTTGCACTGTCGACAATCGATGTGCCACGACGATGACGGTTCGTCCAGCCATTAAACGCTCTAGCGCGTGTTCAACTTCAGCTTCGGTGCCAGGGTCAAGGTTTGACGTTGCTTCGTCAAGCACCAACACGGCAGGGTCAACTAGCGCGGCGCGCGCCAGGGCAACTAGCTGTCGTTCTCCTGCAGACAATCTGCTGCCACGCTCTCGCACTTCAGTATCTAAACCATCAGGCAGCGTCGCAAAATGTTCGGTCGCCCCAATTGCTGCGATGGCCTCATCAATTTCTTCATCGGTGGCAGTTGACCGCGCTATTCGCAGGTTGTCGCGAATGGTTCCATTAAACAAGAAACCTTCTTGTGGAACCACAACGATTCGTTCACGCAGCGATGCCATGGTTGCCATTTTTAGATCAATCCCGCCGTACGTAACGCTTCCTACTTGCGGGTCGTACAAACGGGCCATCAGTTTTGCAAGCGTTGACTTGCCTGCACCCGTTGGGCCAACAAGAGCCAGCTTTTCGCCTACTCCAACGCTGATACTGACGTGCTGCAACGCTCGCGTTTCTGTTCCGTAATACGTGAAGTCAATTCCATTGACCACTAATTCTCCAGCAGTCGGCAATGCAATCGCACCAGGATGCTCGTCGACTTCGGGCTTGGCATCAAGTATTTGAAACAACTTGTTGAGCGCCGCACCAGCAGACTGCACTGTGTTGTACAACTGTGAGAGCTGTTGCACTGGGTCAAACAAACTGGAAAGCAACAATGTGAATGCGACAACGGTGCCAAGTGTGACATCACCTCGGTGCACCAACCATCCACCAATACCAATGATCAATGCGCTTGCGAATACCCCGCCAAATTCGATGAGTGCGAAATACCACGTGCTTACGCGAACGCTGTGTTCGTGACTCTTGAATAAGTCTGTATTCGACTTGGTGAATTTCCGTATGGTCTCTTCCTCTTGCGCATACGCCTGAATCACGCGAACGGTGGTGATTCCCTCTTGAAGCGCCGACAAATTGGCGCCAACGCGTTCCCGAACCGTGAGGTAAGCCTTGTTCGAATCGCGCTGAAATTTCACCGACGCTGCAATCAAAATCGGCATCACGAGCAAAGCAACGATTGTCAGTTGCCAGCTCAACGCTGCAAGAAGCACAAGCGCGAACACCACAAGCATTCCTGCCGCCAGAAATTGCAAAAGCCCAAACTGAACGAGTTCAGCCATCGACTCAATGTCTGCTGTCATTCGTGCAACCAATACGCCAGCCTTATTGCGGTCGTAGAACGCCATGCTTTGGCGTTGCATCTGACGAAATACAGCAAGGCGCAATACTCGCAAGAAGGATTCGCCAGTTCGGTTCAAGTACAAAAACTGTGCACGACCAAATACGTACGCCACAAGCGCGACCACAAGGTAAATGCCCACTGAAACATTGAGCGAAGTTGGGTTCTTTCCGCGAATGCCCAAGTCGATACCTCGGCGAACAAGCAATGGCCCCGCAAGCGCACAGACTGTAGTCACACATACACACGCAAATGCGATGTACATCGTTTTGCGAAATGGTGCAGCCATTTTCAATACCCGACCGATAACGGTTCGTGCTTGTGCCCTACTGAGCTTGTCTTCATCGGTCACTCCACCCTGTGCCCACATGTCAGTTCGCCGCCTTATCTGCAGCATCAATGTTGCTCATGTTTGCCAAGACCTCGCGATACCGGGCGTTGGATGCAACGAGTTCGTCATGGACGCCTACTGCCGCAACCTTTCCGTCGTCAAGCAAAATCA
>CANIHL010000016.1 GCA_947467375.1 Acidimicrobiaceae bacterium
GATTTCGCGAATAACTCTGGTAACTCGACGCACTCGCGGTGCACGTGCAGATGTTTTACTCACGGTTCCAGTGTAGGCACTGGATTCGACCAAGTATCGACAGCGTGTGCCAGCCGTTGTATGCCTTCAACATCAGCACATACTTCGAAAGCGGAATTCAGTGGAGTTGGATCACTGAAACCACACAACGTTGCATTATTCAATTGTGTTGCTTCACGAGCGGCGGTTTCACCTCCGTACACGGAAGCAAGCACACCTACTTGGCTAACAATTCGAGCACGTTCAGTATTAATCACAGCATTGCCAACTCGGCTTAACCCAGCAACCAACAACACCAGTACTGCAAGTGTGAGCGCAACAGTCAACGTTGCACTACCTCGCTCTGTGCGTGGCTGTGTATTTATGCTTCGTCGTGAGAGAGAACGAGTGCAGCAGATGCCACGACTTGTCCGTCGTCCATGCTCATGATGCGCACGCCGGTTGCCGCGCGACCCTGGCTGGAGATTTCTTTCACTGGGGTGCGAATGGTGGTTCCACCCGAAGCTACGACCACGATGTCGTCGTCAATTCCCGCCATAAATGCAGCCACTACGTGACCTTTTTTGCCGGTGAGTTTGATGCCAATCATGCCCATGCCGCCTCGACCCTTACGGGCAAAGTTGCTGACTTGGGTGCGTTTGCCATAACCCGACTCGGTGATGATGAGAATTGCTGAATCGTCCTTGGCAACATCGCATGACACCACTTCGTCTGACGCGCGCAATTTCATTCCGCGAACACCTGCAGCAGAGCGGCCCATTGGGCGCACGCCTTTTTCGGAGAAGCGAATGGTTTGACCATCGCGGGTCACCATGAACACGTCGTCGCTGCCTGAAGTTTCTATAACTCGCACAAGCTCGTCCTTTGGACGCAACTTCAATGCAATAAGGCCATCTCGGCGACTTGAGTCGTACTCATTAAACGGAGTCTTCTTGACTTGTCCTTCTTTGGTTGCGAAGAACAAGAAGCGCTCACCAGGGAATTCGCGCGTGTCAATGATTGCCTGAATGGATTCGCCCTGGTTCAGTGGCAACAGGTTGACAATTGGAATGCCCTTTGCGGTGCGATCGCGTTCAGGAATGTCGAGCGCACGCAAGCGATACACACGACCACGGTTCGAGAAGAACAAGAGATACGAATGTGATGTCGTGAAAATGACGTTATTGACGATGTCATCTGACTTCATTTTTGCTCCGCTTACTCCGCGACCACCACGACCTTGCGTGCGGAACGAGTCGGCAGGAACAGCCTTGATGTACTGGGCTTGCGTCATCACGATGACGAGCTCTTTGTTGTCAACCAAGTCTTCAACGCTCATTTCACCAACATCGGCGGCGATTTTGCACACGCGAGGGGTTGCAAATGCTTCGCGTACTGCGGTGAGTTCTTTCGAAATAACTGCACGCAACTTTGTGTCGGAGTTAAGAATTGATTCCAGTTCCTTAATGCGGGCCAGAACGTCTTTTTGTTCGGTTTCAAGATCGATGCGTGACAACCTGGTGAGTTGACGCAACTGCATGTCAAGAATGTCGATTGCTTGACGCTCGGAGAAGTTGTACTTCTTGCCCATCAACGCAGCCTTTGCAGATGCGGCGTCTTCGCTGGCGCGAATCAACTTAATGATTTCGTCAATGACGTTGAGTGCCTTCAGTCGGCCTTCAAGAATGTGATTACGGTCGGTTGCCTTTTGTAGGCGGAACTTGGAGCGTCGCGTGGTGACTTCAATTTGGTGATCGACATAACCAACAAGCGCATCGCGCAAGTTGAGTGTGCGTGGAACTCCATGTACAAGTGCAACCATGTTCACAGGGAAACTGGTCTGCAACTGTGTGAGTTTGAACAAGTTGTTCATGACCACGTTCGAGTTTGCGTCACGCTTCAGCGTGATGATGAGATTCGTTTGACCACCTGATGAGTTGTCGTTCACGTCGGCGATGCCGTCGAGGTCGCCACCATCCACAAGTTCTTGAATACGTGAAGCAATTGCTGAACAACTTGCTTGGTAAGGAAGCTCGGTAACAACGATGAGCATTTGCCCACGCTTGCCTTCTTCAATGCTGACCTTCGCGCGCATTTTGATGCTTCCGCGGCCGGTTTGATAGGCATCTTTGATTCCGTCGCGACCAAGAATGAGCCCGCCCGTTGGGAAATCTGGGCCTTTCACAAACTTCATGAGGTCGCCGGTTGTTGCTTCTGGGTTATCAATGAGGTGCAACGTTGCATCGACGACTTCGCCCAAGTTGTGCGGCGGAATGCTGGTGGCCATACCTACGGCAATTCCTTGGCTTCCGTTCACCAAAAGGTTGGGGAAACGGGCCGGCAAGACAATTGGTTCTTCTGCGGTGCCGTCATATGTGGCAATGAGATCGACTGTGTCTTCGTCGATATCGGCAAGCAACTGCATTGCCAATGGGTGCAAACGTGATTCGGTGTACCGACTGGCAGCCGGACCGAAGTCTGGTGAGCCGTAGTTGCCGTGGAAATCGATGAGTGGGTGGCGCAACGAAAACGGTTGAGCCATGCGAACGAGCGCATCGTAAATAGCACCGTCACCGTGTGGGTGATAGCGCGCCATGGTGTCGCCTGTAACGCGTGCGCACTTTACGAACGGACGATCAGGGCGGAAACCCTGCTGGTCCATGTCCCAAATGATTCGGCGGTGAACAGGCTTTAGGCCGTCTCGTACGTCGGGCAATGCGCGCGACATGATGACCGACATTGCGTAATCGAGGAACGAGCGTTCCATTTCGTCTTGCAACTGAACGGGTTGAACCGAGTCTGGGTTAACAAACAAATCATCTTGCTTAGCAGGAGGTTTGCGAGGCGGGGTACCTGAAGCGGTTTCTGCTGCAGGTGCAGACTTATCGCTACGCGGAGCAAGCTTTTTGGCTGCTGCTTTTTTTGCTGGTTTTTTACTGGCCATTACACACGTCCTTTACACCTAAGTGCTCGCTAGAAGTCGAGGTTGCGCACGTCGCGCGCATTGGTTTGAATAAATTTCTTACGACTTTCGACATCGTCACCCATGAGCACACTCATGATGTCTTCGGCGAGTGCGGCTTCATCGACGGTGACTTGCAACAGTGTGCGCGAGTCGGCCGACATGGTGGTGCTGCGAAGTTCTTGCCAGTCCATTTCGCCAAGACCCTTCAAGCGTTGGAATTCCTTCTTGTGGTTTGGATGTTCGGCAAGGAACTTTTCTTTTGCTGCATCATCTTTGAGATAGATCTTTTCTTTACCAATTTCGGTAGAGAACAACGGTGGTTGCGCAATGTAAATGAAACCATTTTCAACCATTGGTTTCATCTGGCGATAGAAGAACGTGAGCAACAACGTGCGAATGTGGCTGCCATCCACGTCGGCGTCGGCCAAAATGACCACCTTGTGATAGCGCGCTTTTGATGCATCAAATTCGTCGTTACCAATACCGCCACCAATTGCGGTAATCAGCGTTTGAATTTCGGTGTTCTTCAACATTTTGTCGAGTCGCGCACGCTCAACGTTCAGGATCTTTCCGCGAATTGGCAAAATTGCTTGCGTACGTGGATCGCGGGCATCTACTGCGGTACCGCCTGCAGAGTCACCTTCAACAATGAACAGTTCTGTTTCGCTTGCATCGGTGCTGGTGCAGTCTTTCAACTTGTCTGGCATACCTGCGCCTGCGAGTGCGGTTTTGCGACGCACTGCGTTGCGCGCATTTTTTGCGGCGAGTCGAGCTTGTGCTGCTGCGATCGCTTTTTTCACAATGCGGTTTGCTTCGGTTGGATTTTCTTGCATCCACTCTTCGAGGCGTGCATTTGTTTCTTTTTGCACGAACGAGCGAATAGATACGTTGCCCAACTTTGCTTTGGTTTGACCTTCGAACTGTGGCTCACGAAGTTTTACCGCAACAATTGCGGTGATGCCTTCGCGAATGTCTTCGCCCAAGAGGTTGTCTTCTTTTTCTTTCAATGCATTTGAAGCACGCGCGTACTTATTGACTACCGAGGTGAGAGCGGTCTTAAACCCTTCAACGTGCATGCCGCCTTCAACCGTGGAAATACCGTTGGCATATCCATAAATTCCTTCGTAATAACCCGTATTCCATTGCAAGGCGATGTCAACGGTTTGCTCGTCGTCGCTGCCTTCATAGTGAGCAACCTTGGTAAACAGGGCTTCGCGCGAAGCATTCAAATGCTTAATGAAGTCAACAATTCCACCCTTGTATTGGTAGGTGATGGATTGCTTTTTATCTTCGCGTTCATCGTTGAAGACAACTTCTAAGTCCTTATTCAAAAACGCCATTGTTTGCAAACGCTCGGTTACTGTGCGTGCAACAAACTCCACACCTTCAGAAGCAAAGATGGTTGGATCTGGCCAAAACGAAACCGTGGTTCCGGTTGTTGACTTGTTTGGCGAAGCACCAATTTTTGACAATTTCGCTTTTGGTTTTCCACCGTCAATAAATTCTTGACTAAAGCGTTCACCGCCGCGATCGACAACTGCGACTAATCGCTTCGACAACGCATTCACGACCGACACACCTACACCGTGTAGACCGCCAGAAACTTTGTACCCTTCGCCACCAAACTTTCCGCCTGCGTGCAACACGGTGAGCACCACTTCAAGCGCACTCTTGCCTTTGTGTTGACCGGATGCGTATGGGTCGACAGGAATTCCGCGGCCGTTGTCGCTGACTGCACAACCACCGTCGGCAAGCAAAGTAACCGTGATTTTGTTGCAATATCCGGCCATTGCTTCGTCAACAGAGTTGTCCACAATTTCCCAAATGAGGTGATGCAAACCGGTGAGTCCTGTGGACCCGATGTACATACCCGGGCGCTTGCGAACTGGGTCGAGGCCTTCGAGTACTTGAATGTCTTTTGCGCCATATGACGCCGAGCCGGCGGTTGCCGATTTTTGAGCTTTGGTGGTTGCCATCACTTACCTTCTGGGAGAGCGCCGAAAAAGCGGCGAGACACACGATTGAGCAACATAAATAACACGGCTTAGTCTACCAATTACTTACTGCGCGAATTGCGTTTTACGCGCACATCAATACCAACAATGTTGCTTGATGTTGCTGTTGACAAAGTTGTGAGTAGTTGCGGTTCGAGAAAACGCATTTGTGTAGCCCATGCTGCTTCGGTTACTTCGACGAGTAACCGAGAATTTTCAAGTTTGATGGGAGCAACATGTTGCGCGACATGTTCGCCCACAAGTGTGACCCAATCGGTGAACACGCTGTTGACCACCGATGCTGGTTCGGATCCGAGTCGCGACAACAACGCATTCAGTTCGGTGGAGAGTCGGCCGAGGCTGCCCATGCTGGCATCAATTTGCCGATCCTCCTCAAGGGACTGCTCGGACGGGTTGTTGAAATTGCTCATGCTGGAAAATTGTCCTCATTTGTGCTGTCTTGAACGACCGCACCCTGTTGAATACGCACAATACGGTCGGGGTGAGCGGCCTCGGGAAGGTATCCCGCCGTGGTGATGAGTACCTGGCCCTCCGGAAAGTGACGTAATAAGGCTGCCGCCCGGCTTGGGTCTAGTTCAGACAGCACATCATCCAAAATGAGCACTGGCGCAGACCCGAACTCTTCGGTCACCATGCGGTGCACCGCCAACCGCATGGCTAGGGCCAACGTACGTTGCTCACCCTGTGAGGCATGGGTTCTGGCTGGCAGGCCATTAATGAGCAGGTCGATGTCGTCGCGATGGGGCCCAACGGTGCTCGTGCCACGACGGACGTCGTCGAGGCGGCTGGTTTGTAGCTCGCTGGCCAAACCAATTCGCCGCCATTCGGGTTCGTACACCAAACCGATTGGTGTGGATTTTTCGGCAAGCTCTTCATAGGCCTTTGACACGCGTGGAGAAATTTGGGCAATGAGACGTGCTCGCTCGTCGCCAAGTTCGGTGCCCAGTTCTGACAACTTGGTGTCCCACACATCCAGCGTGCTGGCAATGTCAGCGCTCAGCCTGCCACCTGCTTGCTTAAGTAGCGAGTTGCGTTGGCGCAACACTTTTTCAATTTCACTACACAACACATCGAGTTTTGGTTGCAAGGCGATTAGTGCGTCGTCAATAAAGTCGCGGCGCACGCTTGGCGCAGCTTTTACTAATTCCAGATCCTCTGGTGAAAACACCGTGGTGCGCACAACTCCAAGTAAGTCTCGCGAACGAGCAAGACGTTGTTTGTTTACAAGCGAGCGGTTGCGACCGGTGCGCACCAATTCAGTTTCAATGAGTACTTCTCTGCCGTCTGCGTGCACAACGGTTGCACGCAATACTGCGCTTTCGCTTCCAGTACGAATGAGTGCATCATTTGGCACTCCGCGAAAACTTTTTAACGTTGCTAGATAACCAAGTGCTTCGACCAAATTGGTTTTGCCTTGGCCATTGTTTCCAATAACTGCAGTAACACCCGAAGTTAATTCGATTGTTGTTGCGGCGTAGTTGCGAAAGTTGGTGAGTTCAAGATGTTGAATGATCACGCTGTCGCTCGGAACGTTGTGCTTATACGGTAAGTCGTTGTGGCATCACCAAGTAGAGATAATCCTCTGCCCCAACACCACGCAACACTGCTGGTCGTTGTGGATCGGTGGTTTGAATAGTGATCTCATCACCAGTTACAGCTTCGATTCCTGCAGCAAGATATTCAGGATTAAAACCGACAGTCATTTCGGTTCCTTCGAGTGAACAATCAATTTCTTCTTCCGAGTTGCCGATGTCTTGGGTAATCACCGACAACTTCAATGATGTTGCAGTCATCTCTAAACGAACCGGTGTGGTTTCACGTGCAAAAATTCGGCAACGGCGCACGGCTTCAAGCAGTGCCTCGCGAGCAACAGTGAGGGTATTTGGATATGACGGCTGGATGAGTTGGCGATAGTTAGGGAATTCAACTTGCAGCAAACTGGTTGACAGCGTTGCGTTTCCTACTGCAAACGTTGCTCGATCTTCAGCAAGACACAGTGTTACTTCGTCGCCTTGATTCAACAAGCGTTGCAGTTCGCCAAGCGCACGACTTGGAATAACTACTTTTTGTCCGTGACCCAACACGTTCGTACCTGGCAAATCGCGAACCGCTAAGCGATATGAGTCGGTTGCAACCAGGCGAAGACCCTCTGGCTCTGCAGACATCAAAACGCCAGTCAACGGCAATCGTTGCATGTCGGAACTTGCTGCACGAACAACTTGTCGAAGTGCTTCACTGAGCAATGGCGCCGACAGAGTTACTGGTGGCGCGCTTGCAAGTGTGATGTGCGGAAAATCGCTGGCAGCGAATGTTGCAACTGTGGTTTGTGCGCGCCCAGATGAAATATGTACTTCTTCGCCGGCGGATTCGAATGTGACTTTGCCTTCTGCTCCAGCACGAACAATGTCGCTTAACAATTTTGCGCTCGCTACAACTACACCATCGGCTTGGCCGCCAACTGGAAGCACAAATTGCACGGACAAATCGTTATCGGTGCATGACAACATCAACTGGTCACCAGAGACTTCCAGTTTTACTCCCGACAACGCTGGCATGGCGTTGTTCCGTGTTGATGCAACACGGGCTGCTGCTCCTAAGGCCTCTGCCAGTACTTCGCGCTCAACTCGAAATTTCATCACCATGCTCCTTGGCCAACGTTGTTCATTGTTATTTGTGGATGTTTATATAAAGACTTAATAACGGTAATAAGGGGTGTGGATTGTGGATGAACACCATGAACACCAAATGACATATACAAATTGAACTCACAACCCTGTGAGGGTGCAAGCACATCTTGCAATTGTGTAGTTCGGGTAACCGTGCATAACCCAGGGTTATCCACTGGTTGTTGTGCTGTTGCCCACATGGTTGTCCCCAACATGATCTACGACGTTTTAAATTTCTGAACAAGCTCGGTGACCTGGTCGTACACCTGTTTGCGCTCGCTCATCATGCGTTGAGTTTTATCAACGGCGTGGATCACTGTTGTGTGGTCTCGACCACCGAACAAGCGAGCAATAGCTGGGTAGCTGAGGTCGGTCAGTTCACGAAACACATACATGGCGGTTTGTCGTGCTTGCACCAACGGACGTTGGCGGCTCTTGCCTCGAAGCGCGTCAACCTCAAAACCAAGGTGCTCAGCAATTTCCACCAACAACTGCTCGTCAGTACGCGGCTTCACAGCCGTGCGGGTGAGTAGGTCGGTAAGCAACTGCTTAGCCAAGGTCACATCAACCTGCGTCTTGTTCAAACTGGCGTAAGCAGCAACCCGGATGAGGGCTCCCTCGAGTTCACGAATGTTGGTGGTGACGTTGCTGGCAATGAACTCCAATACCTCATGAGACACCGATGTGCGTTCCCGTTCGGCCTTGTTGCGCAGAATGGCCAGGCGGGTTTCCATGTCTGGCGGCTGAATGTCGGTGATGAGACCCCAACGGAACCGGCCACGAAGACGATCTTCCAAGGTTGGAATGGCATCTGGCATGCGGTCTGAGGAAATGACGATCTGTTTGTTTGCTCCGTGGAGCGAGTTGAACGTATGGAAGAACTCTTCTTGGAGTCCTTCTTTGCCTTCCATGAACTGAATGTCGTCAATGAGCAAGACATCCACTTCTCGGTAGCGACGCTTGAAGGCAGCAATGGTGTTGCTACGAATGCCGTCGACGTATTCGTTCAAGAATGTTTCGGTGGAGACATACCGCACTTCGTAATGGGCGTAGTTCTGGTGGACGTAATACCCGATGGCGTGGAGCAAATGGGTTTTGCCGAGTCCGGCTGAACCGTAGATAAACAATGGGTTGTACGAGCGACCAGGGGTTTCGGCAACTCGTTGAGCAGCAGCCAAGGCGAACTGGTTGGATGTGCCCTTGACGAAGGTTTCGAAGGTGTAGCGCGGGTTCAACCCCACAGCCATGCCTTTGCCGGTGCGGCTTTTCAGGGTGGTGGTATCAGTTGATTGGTGGAGCGATGTGTTCAGCTCGGCTGGCAATTGATCTGGGGTGTTATTCGTGGACAACTGCTCGTTCACGTCTGCGGCGGTATTGGTCTGCACGTCGATGAGCAGTTGGCGATCACTTGCACCAACTTCGTCTAATGCGTCGCGCACGAGTGACATGTAGCGGGTAAGGATGCGTTCGCGAACATAGGTATTCGGAACTTGCAGGCGAAGACTCATTTTGTCGTCGGCAACCGCAACGGCATCGTTGAATGTAGAAAACCAGACAGCCTCGGACACTTGGGCACGCAACACCTGAGCGGTCGCACGCCACACGTCATCATGGTTTTCGGTGCCGCGAGAGTCGACTTGTAGCTCGTTTTCCATAGTTCCTCTGTACTGATATGTGCGCTTCACTTGCGATGAAACCCAATGATGTAAAGCATTTCCGACTGGCGGAACCCGTGTCAAATGCCATCCACAGCACTATCCACAGGGTGTGGACACCCCCGCCGACACGAGGCGGGGGAAGCGAAGGTAGCAGGTTTTCCACAGGCATAAAAAACCGAGTTTTGCCTGTAGAGTTCTTGCCGTTGTAGTCCCATCGTTCAGCCCAATAGGTTGTTCGTCCAGAGTTGTCGAGACCCTCTCGGCACCGAACCGAGGAGGCGTGCGTGAAACGCACTTTCCAGCCAAATAATCGCCGTCGTGCCAAGAAGCACGGCTTTCGCCATCGTATGAAGACCCGTGCGGGCCGCGCCATTTTGAAGTCCCGTCGCGCCAAGGGCCGACACAAGCTTTCGGCTTGATCGGCCGGATACGCCAACGGGAGATCTTCTCCCGACTATCCAAAGAGGGAACATATGTTCGCTCAAACGGATTGTGGTGTCTGATGTTGACTGACTCTTCCTTGCCAATTGCCCATGTGGGCTACGCCATTGGTCGAAACGTGGGTGGGGCCGTGCTCCGCAACCGGATTCGCCGCCAACTGCGGTCGCTGCTTGAAGCCAAATCCAGCAACATGCCTGCAGGCTGGTACCTCGTGGGCGTCCAGCCAAGGGTTGCCACCATGTCATGGACCGACCTTGGTGCAACCGTTGACCAATTGCTGACGAAAGTAGCTAGTTCGTGAACATGGTTGCCTCACACCTACCCGTCACCAAGAGTGAGCAAACAACCACTCGGCTGCAACACGCCATGCTGCGAGCCATTCGCTGGTATCAGTCGTTACGCCCAGGACACCCTTCACCCTGTCGCTTTTTTCCATCGTGCTCCGAATATGGGTATGAAGCCATCGAAATTTTTGGTGCCGGACGAGGCGGATTGCTCACAGCTCGACGACTGCTTCGTTGTCGTCCATTTGGCCCTTCTGGTTTCGACCCCGTTCCACTCCCCCACGAATCAACTTCGGTATCGCCTACCGTCTGTTGCACCCACGATACGAAAGATTGCTAACCCCACATGTTTGAACTCGCCGCTCGCCTCATTGCCACGTTCTACGCCTGGACCCACAACTACGCACTCGCCATTGGTTTGGTGGCCGTTGTGGTCATGTTGCTCATTACTCCGCTCACCCTGAAGAGCACCAAAGGCATGTTGGAGATGCAACGCCTGCAGCCAGAAATGCGTCGCTTACAAGCAGAGTTCAAAGGCGATCGCCAAAAACTGAACGAAGCAATGATGAAGTTGTATCAGGAACACAAAGTCAACCCAATGGCCTCGTGTTTGCCGATTGCTGCGCAGATGCCAGTGTTCATCATTATGTTCCGTGCGTTGCACGGTTTGATTTCTCGCGCAGCAGACGGAGTGACGTTTGCACCAAAGTATTTGAACGAAACCTCCGAGCTGTACAAATCATTGGTTGGAAAAACCAAGATGGTGTCATTCGGTATTGACTTGGCATTGAAGCCCGTTGATGCAGTGAAAGAAAATTTCGGCACTGGTCTTATCTATGTGTTTTTAGTGGCAGCACTTGCTGCGCTGTATTTTGCTCAGCAAAAGATGGTTGCATCGCGCACGGTGAGTCCAACCATGTCTGCATCACAGGCCAAATTAATGCAGTACTTGCCTGTGTTATTTGCGGTTTTTCAACTGTTCCTGCCAACAGGTTTAATCGTGTATTACATGGTGCAAGCAATCATCCGTATTGGTCAGCAGTACTACATCACGAAGCGTTTTTACGGCAACGACTCATCACTTGGTCGACAAGCACAAGAAGCAAGTTCGCGTGCGAGAGAAATGTCGAAGAATGACAAAGAGTCAACGAAGTCGAAAAAAGAAGCAACCGATCCGAATGCTCCGTTCGTGAGCAAGCGAGTAACTCCTCCTAAGGGCGGATTCTCGTCGGCGAAGCAATCAACTCCTCCGGGTAAAAACCGAAGCAACGCGATCCCGCGTAAGCCAAAAAAATCGTAAGACATCACACGTAAGGACATCGTTATGGAATGGGTAGAAACCACAGCAGAGACCATTGAGTTGGCGAAGAACTTGGCACTCGATCAGTTGGGTGTTGCAGAAGATGACGCCGAATTCGAAGTCGTTGAAGAACCGAAACAAGGACTCTTTGGACGCACTCGCGGAGAAGCACGTGTTCGCGCACGTGTTCGTCCAAACAGTGTGCGAATTAAAAACGATCGTCGCGACAAGTCGGCCAAGCGCGGACCTCGCAAAGAGGGAGATGCAAAGGGTCCACGTCGCGAGAAGTCAACCACTCCTCGTCCAAAACGCGAGGCTGCCCCACGGACTCCACGTCCAGACATGCCACCGGTAGATCCAGCCACCGTGAGTGCTGCAGCAACCACATTTCTTGAGGGAATGCTTACTGCTGCTGGCTTGACAGGTTCCGTTTCTGTTCAGCAGTCCGGTGAGGACATTGACATCAATGTCAGTGGCACCGATGTATCGGTATTTGTCGGCACAAAAGGTGCAACCCTGATGGCCGTTCAAGACCTCACCCGTGTTGTTAGCCAACGCCGATTGGGCGACCATGACACACATCTTCGGGTTGACATTGCCAGCTACCGCGAAAAGCGTCGCGAAGCCCTCAGCCGTTTTGCTCTCAAAGTGGCAAACGATGTGTTGGCGAGTGGGCAACCACGTGTGCTCGAACCAATGAACTCCGCAGACCGCAAGATTGTGCATGACACGCTTGTGGACTTTGCTGGAATTGCCACCCGTTCGCAAGGCCAAGACCCACACCGCCGTGTAGTGGTTGCCATTGCAGACGATCAGCCAGAAGAGGCGTAACTAGACTGCCCGTGTGGCAGTTCCTCGTCCAGCCGAACACGATGGGTTGATCCGCATATTCAGTGCGGCTCAACGCATTGGCGCCCTTGGCTCACAACCCGTACAAGACATGATTACTCATGCCTGTGCCTTCACCGATGCTCTCCCCCAATCGGTCCAAACCTGCGTCGATCTGGGTAGTGGAGCCGGCGTCCCTGGACTGGTGATCGCCATTGCGCGACCAGAGATTCACCTGACATTGGTTGATCGCCGATCAAAACGAACCGATGCCCTTCAACGAGCTGTCAAGGCCTTGGGCATCGAAGATCGGGTATCAGTGGTGTGTGCCGATGTGGAGAGTTTTACGCGTACCCCAAACACAAGCCACTCCTTTGATGCGGCGTGCGCTCGAGGGTTTGGTCCACCTGAGTTCACCCTGAAGTGGTCGGCGGAACTCGTGAAAACCGGGGGAGTCATCGTGGTCTCGGAACCACCTCTTGGGTCCCCTGACCGCTGGCAAGGAATTGACCTCCGCGCTTTGGGGGTCTCCGAGCCAGTTCGCGTAGGCCCGGTGGCAATGTTCCACGTGGAACATTAACGACCGATCGTTCCCCGAACCTAAACATGTTCCACGTGGAACATTCCTGGCGCTATCCCCCCAATTGCCACGCACGGGCGGTATTCTTGGCTCATCATGAACACGCCAGGTACCACCCCTACTGGTCCGTATCCAACACCCCGGGTCATTGCTATGGCGAACCAAAAGGGTGGGGTCGGCAAAACGACCACCACCATTAACCTTGGGGCCTGCCTTGCCGAGCAGGGTTATCGGGTGCTTCTCATTGACCTTGACCCACAGGGAAACGCATCCACAGGCCTTGGTCTCAATACCCGCGACATGGAAACCAGCATCTATGACGTGTTATTACACGAGACTCCCCTTGAAGACTGCTTGGCTCCAACAGCAGTAAAGAACCTCTTTGTTGCCCCTTCAAACCTCGATCTAGCAGGTGCCGAAATTGAGCTCGTTCCGGCAATGGGCCGGGAAACCCGACTCAAAAAGGCCATTGAAGCCATTATTGATCAGTTTGATTACTTCTTGATCGACTGTCCACCATCACTTGGACTCCTTACGGTGAACGGACTCACGGCGGCCAGGGAAGTCATCGTGCCGATTCAGTGCCAGTACTACGCATTGGAAGGTCTTGGTCAGTTGCTGCGTAACGTTGATTTGGTCAGCAAAAACCTCAATCCAGGCTTGGGTGTAAGTCGCATCATCTGCACCATGTTCGATACCCGCACCAAACTGTCGGGTGATGTGGTCAATGAAGTCCGCGAACACTTTGGTGACAAGGTGTGCCAAACCGTGATTCCACACAATGTGCGTCTGGCAGAGGCTCCGTCCCATGGCAAGCCAATCACCACGTTTGATTCAAATTCAACTGGCGCAAAGGCGTATCGAGCAGTGGCATTGGAGGTGAGTGGTGGCGCGCAAGTCGGGACTCGGTAGAGGATTAGACGCTCTGATCCCAACGGGATCAACGGTGATGTCAACTCGTGACGGCGGTGGAACGGGCACAGGACTGCAGGAAATTTCGGTTTCCTCTATCGACCCAAACCCAAACCAGCCGCGAAACCACTTTGATGAAGACTCACTTGCAGAACTCTCTGCATCCATTAAGGCCATTGGATTGTTGCAGCCAGTATTGGTTCGTCCGTCTTCTACGCCAGACCGATTTGAGTTAATTGCAGGAGAGCGCCGTTGGCGAGCCTCAAAACGTGCGGGTCTTTCCACCATTCCAGCCATTGTGCGAGTGACCGACGATGTCTCATCGGTAGAGCAAGCCCTGGTTGAAAACCTTCATCGCCAGGACCTCACACCTTTAGAAGAAGCAGCCGCTTATCAGCAACTGCTTGAAGACTTCTCGATGACACACGAGCAAGTGGCGTCCAAGGTGGGCAAGAGTCGGTCGGCAATCACTAACGCACTCCGGTTATTGACGCTGCCACCAACCATTCAGCAGTTTCTTGCCGAAGGTCGACTCTCGGCCGGCCACGCCAAAGCCATACTCGGCACACCAGACCGTGCGCTGCAAGAGTCACTTGCTCGCACAGCGGTGGAACAGGGCCTGACTGTTCGCGGTCTTGAAGAGGCAGTGCGCAACGCAATGAACCCAAGTTTGGGTTCCACCACGGTTACCCCAAAGCCTGGGGCAACGGGAACAAAATCAAAGCCCGGAACTGCGGGCAAAACTACGGTTGTTAAAGAACCAGGCCTACATGAGCTTGAAGACTTATTGTCCGAGCACCTGGCCACACCAGTCACCGTTACCTTGTCTGGCAAGCACGGAAAAATGGTGGTGGAATTTGCTGACCTTGAAGATCTTGAGCGAATTTATCGATTGATGACCGAAGGTCCCGACCTTGACGAATAAACACGTCTGAGTCTTGGGTAAAGGTTCACCGTGAACACGAACTTGAGATTGTGCACAGAGTGTGCATAAACCTGTGGATAACTTCTACAGAGGTTGATTATTCCACTGTGTAATGGCTTGGGCCAAGGCCGGAACAGTTTGTAAGGCAAAATCCTCGCCACCAAGCAACCCAATCATGCACATCACCGCTGGCATTCTGGTTTCACGAAGAACCGGCAATTGCATGCCGCACACGGCAATTTCGCTGGTGGGGTGAGTGGATCGAATGAACTCGGCACAGAGTTCGGCTGCCACCCGACCGCCTGCGGAAGTAAACGAATCAGTTTCGTAATAGGCGAATTGAATCGCGGCGGTTTCTACGCCTGCAACCCCGATATATACATCTGCATCGAATGAATTCGCCATCCGCGCATGAGTGTGGGGGTCGGCGTTTTCAATAGTCATCACATCGTCACCCCTGTTGCGAAGCTCGCGCACGAGCAGCCGAGTAAGTCGCGTGTTGGAATCGAAGCAACCAACAACAATTCGTGGACGTTCTGCATTGTCTTGCGACGTGAGCAACGTTTCGTACTCACGCACTGTCACAATTCCAGGGCCTTGTCCGCTTTGGCTACTGGTTCGTTCCAGTGCGCGAAGTGAGTTCACACCACAAATTCCATCTGCGGTAATTCCATAGTTTTGTTGAAATTCAGTTAACGCTCGCAATGTATTTGGTCCAAAAATTCCATCTGCCCGACCGCAGTCAAAACCCAACTTGGCAAGCACTGTTTGCATTGCCTGCACATCGTCACCACGCATGTGTGGAGAAGTTAAGTACAACAGTCGCGAGCCCAACACCCAGGATGACTCCACAAGAGTTGTCCAGGTGATGTGATCACATATTCCCGTTGTTGGGAGCCCACGTAGTTTTTGAAACTCTGTAACAACCTCTGCGGTACGTGCGCAATACACACCACCTGCATACGCGTCATGTGCAAGAACATTGGCTGCAACTAGTCGACGCTGAAGATCATGAACGGCTGTGCCGCGACTGTCTTGCGTTAGTGGGAAGTCGGAAGAAATTCTGCGAGCTCCTGTAGCAACTTGCCCTTACCTTGAGCGCCAACGAGACGCTTGGCAGCTTCACCTTTGTTGAACACGATCAATGTTGGAATGCTCATGACATTGAAGCGCATTGCAATATCGCCATAGTCATCAACATTGAGTTTTGCAATGGTGATGTTTCCTGCTTGTTCGGTTGCAATTTCTGCAAGCACTGGAGCAATCGCTTTGCATGGGCCACACCATTCGGCCCAGAAGTCAACCAAAATCGGTGTATCTGAACTACCAATGGTTTCATCGAAATTCGCAGATGTAAGAGTGGTGATTGATTGAGCCATGACGAGTCCTTCGCGGTTCGGGTAATGAAATAGTACCGAGTGCAGCACGCGTACGCGTGAAACTGCCTCAGATGTGACTTATGAGTGCTGGTGTTCCAACCAACGCTCGCTGTCAATAGCGGCCATGCAACCAGAACCAGCAGCAGTAATTGCTTGGCGGTAAGTATGGTCCTGCACGTCTCCGCAAGCGAAGACACCTTCAATGTTGGTGTACGTGGAGCCTGGTTTCGTAATGAGATAACCAGAGTCCTCCATGTTGA
The DNA here is from genome assembly GCA_947467375.1 of Acidimicrobiaceae bacterium. Classification (GTDB taxonomy): domain Bacteria; phylum Actinomycetota; class Acidimicrobiia; order Acidimicrobiales; family Ilumatobacteraceae; genus UBA3006. The sequence continues at coordinate 16,232 of CANIHL010000016.1, forward strand.
GCACTCCCTTAAACAAGTCGGTGTTCGGGCGATGGCCAATGGCAATGAATATTCCGGTGACTCCAAGTTCGCTTGTTGCACCAGTTTGGGTGTCGGTCAGTTCTATTCCAGCCACTTTGTCGTCGCCGTGAATTTTTGACACTGTTGAATTCCAAATAATCGAAATCTTTTCGTTCGCAAGCGCACGGTCCTGCATAATTTTTGACGCACGCAATGCATCACGACGAACAATCAAGTGCACCTTTGATGCGAACTTGGTAAGAAACTGCGCTTCTTCAAGCGCGGAGTCTCCACCGCCGACAACTGCAATCTCTTGACCTCTGAAGAAAAATCCGTCACAGGTTGCACACGTTGACAAACCATGACCAATGAGTCGAGGTTCTTCGGGAAGGCCCAACATCAACGACTGTGCACCAGTGCTCACAATGACACTGTCGGCGCTGTATTCGGTGTCGCGAATCCATGCGCGAAACGGACGACTACTGAAGTCGACGCGCGTGACTTTTTCGGTAATGAACTGCGCACCAAATCGAGCAGCCTGTTCGCGGCACCGAGTCATGAGTTCGGGGCCCATAATGCCCTCAGGAAAACCAGGAAAGTTTTCGACCTCTGTTGTCAGCATCAGCTGACCGCCAGGTTGATCCGATGTTGAACTTGGCTCGCCCTCAATAACGAGAGGGAGCAAACCTGCACGCGCCGTATAAATAGCCGCGGTGAGGCCGGCTGGACCAGAACCAATAATCAAAACTTTGTGATGAATTGCCATGAAGTAACTAACGCCTTTGTCGTGAGAGGTGACAAAAACTTAGTCGCGCGGGTGGCGTTTGCGCATGCCGAATGCGCCAAGCGCCAAGAAAATGGCACCAAGCACGAAATAGGCGACCCACACCGCAGTGTCATGGCTTAACCACACATCACCAAGTGAGACCAAGGCACGCATCACACCAATCAGGAGCAGCACGACACAGAACAGAACACCTACGAGGGCCATCGTGCCAAAAACAAGACCACGGATGATGGCAATCAGGGGTCGTGTGGTGTGATCGCGCACAAAACCCAGCCAACGGTCGATGAAATCGACAACAGCAGTAGACCAGTTTGGGTCGGAGAATGGGTTGGAAACCATTGAGTTCAGGCTAACCCTCGGTGAAGGCCACGCCAGCGAGGACACCTTGGTATGGGTTTGATGCACTGCAGTCAGCACTCTTACCCACTTCACGAATTTTGATCAAGATGAACTGTGCTGGCGAAGAAATAACAAAACTGGCTCGCTCGCGTTTGGTGTTGTAACCACCATCAACACTGGCACCCCACTGATTGATGTCGGTTGGCGCTGACTCAGCAGAAGCAAAAACATCAATTGCCCATGGCGCATTTTGCATGCCAACTCGCAGAGTTCCTGTTGCCGCATGGCTGAGTTGGACCACTAAACCGACGAATTCTTTGCTGCCAAAATACTGATTGTCATAACACGATGTAGACCACATGGTTGTTGCATTGCCATCGAGCAAGTTGGGGAGGAGTGCTTCGTTTTCCACTCCATCGTCACCAAGTGGATCAAATGTAGAAATTGATGCAATGGTTGCAGGTTCAATAACCGCGGCTGGTTCTGGAAGCGCAGCAACTTCTGGTGTCGTACCACCAGAGACTCTCCACAGCGCCACGCCTGCAATCAAACTGAGCGCGATCAGACCTACAAACATTCTGCGCAGCGCAAACGGAGGTGCTTGTTGAGTGCTTCGTTGTTCGCCACGCGCGGGGGTTACGGCACGAACGGGTTCGCGAGGTGTGAAGACGTCTTCATCAAGAGCAATGCCGGTAGGTGGTGTGAGCTCGGTGGTCTTGTCATGTGCACCGGTAAGCGCAGAATGCAACGCAACTTTTGTTTCGTAGCCAGTAGCGAATCGATGCTCAGGGTTTCGCGACAGCAATTTGTGAATGATCTTGACAAGTTGTGGTGATAGTGACGGCCGAAGTCGAGCGAGGTCCGTTGGTTCGCGCTGCAAACGCGCAAGTGCTGTGTCGGCATCCGACTCACCCAAAAATGGAACACGGCCTGCCAAACACTCGTACAGCACAAGGCCCAATGAATACAGGTCAGATCGACCGTCAAGGGGTTTTCCGCGCACTTGCTCTGGAGCTAAATATTTTGCGGTTCCCATCATGATGTTGTCATGAGTGAGGTCGGCTTCGGTTGAGGTCATTGCTTTGGCAATACCAAAGTCGGTGAGGAGTACACGACCTTCTGGGGTGAGCAAGATATTGCCGGGCTTCACATCGCGGTGAATGAAATTTTTGTCATGTGCTTCATCGAGTGCTGCCGCAATGGACATGCCAATGTGAATCGTAAGTTTTGGCCCCAAACGTTTTTGTTTATCGAGCAATTCACGCAAACTTTTTCCTTTGACGTATTGCATGATGACCGCTTGTTGACCATTGTGTTCGATGCAGTCATACACGGCAACAATATTTTGATGCGTGATTCCTGCACACGCAATCGCCTCACGTCGAAAACGCTCTGCGAGTGTTGCATCATTAACAAGATGCGGGCGAAGCAATTTGACTGCAACTTTGCGATCAAGAAATGTGTCTTTAGCAAGCCACACCACAGCCATTCCACCATGAGCAATTTTGCTCTCTAGGAGATAGCGGCCTCCAATGAGACCAGGGAGCACACTTTTTTCATCCATCGCTGTGAAGCGACGCTAGTGCTGAAGCCCCTTATGAATCGGGGATATCTCCTCTGAAAACCGAAATGTCAGAGTTACGGCTTGGTGTGAAATGCAACGCCAATAGTTCCAGCACCTGTGTGCGTGCCAATAATTGGTCCGATGTCGCCAACAATGATGTCTCCCGAGTAGATCTCGCGGAGACTTTCTACAAAGGCTTCAAAGTCGTTGCAATTTGCTTGTAAAACAGCAAGGTTTTCAATTGGGCCTGCATCACGCACTTTTTCAATTAAGAAAGCCAGTGCTTTACTGCGTGTTCGTTGTTTGCCGCCCTCTTCAATTTTTCCATCAACGACTTCGATGATTGGCTTAATCGACAGAGCTGAGGCGAGCATGGCCTTTGCCCCTCCAATTCGACCGCCTTTTTTCAGGTTCTCCAGAGTGTCAAGTGCGCCCCATACTTTCGAGCGGTGAGCGAGGTTGTCGCCTACAGCCGCAACTTCGTCTAGTGAAGCGCCCGTTTCTGCCAGTTTTGCGCAGGCGATGACCGTGATTCCCTGGCCCATGCTTCCCGATCGACTGTCGACAACGCGAACAGAAATATGTCCAGCAACTGCTTTGGCTGCAAGCTCAGCGCTTTGCATGGTGGCAGAAAGAATTCCAGACAACGAAATCATCACAATTCCTGTTGCACCCTCCGCGGCCAATTTTCGAAACTCTGCTTCAAATTGTCCAGGCGATGGTGCTGCGGTTTCAGGAAGCACCGGGGAAGAGTCGCAACGCTTCCAGAATTGTTCGGTAGTGAGATCTTGTCGGTCAATGAACTCGTGTTCACCAAATCGAACCGAAAGCGGAACGATGGAAATTTTGTATTGATCGACCAGGTATTGAGGAAGGTCGCAGGCGCTGTCGGTGACGATTCGAATAGTCATGTAATTAGCGTACTGCAGGATGGTTTTCGACGGCTTTCGCGCGGTGTTGTTTACGCCAGTGTGCAACCCACCAGGACGCCAAAAGCAATAGCGCAACACCGGTAACCAATTGCCCGAGGCCAGCAAGTGCGCTTACTCGCGCGGAAAGGCGAATGCGTTTTCCCACTTGTGCAGAACCGTCTGGCGTGTACAGCACCACCTCTAGTGGGAAGGTGCCGTTTGCTCGCGCAATCACCGGAACAATCACGTCAACTGCAGAGTTTGCAGCAACAGTTACGACTTGTGGTTTTTCAGGAAAGGTGAGTTTTGCGCTTGACAACGTGACCAATACCGAGAGCGGCATGCTTGCGCTGTTGCGTAACTGCAGACGCAGGTCGCTTGATTTTCCACTCAAAGTAAATGTCAATGACTGAGGAACGCTGACCGATGCGCGGAACGTACGAAGCTGTGTTCTGAATCCTTTGAGGTAGAGATCAAATCGATCACTGTTTAATGAATCACTTTGAATGAGGAGCAGTGCATCTTCCCACCACATTCGTTGTGGTGCATCGACCGTCAGCATGGTTTGTGTAGACGCAATTTCATCAACAACTGATTGCAATTGTGGTCGTCGAGCCCGGAGATCTAGTGGCGCTCCACTTGGCATGGTGAGTGGAGTTGATGCTTCAGTCGCCCGTTGAATCGAACCAAGCGGGCGCAGCGTTATTTGTGGTGCATTCGACAGCGCGACAAGCAGTGAATTCAGAAGCACTGGGTTGGGCAGCGACCCATCAAGAGTGGAAATAATGACGTGATGATCGAGGGGCTGACGCTGACCGACGACCAACTCGCCTTGTTGAGCAATGACTTCAGCCGCAATAGCCATGCTCGTTTGCACGGGGTTTGTGCTGCTTCCCGAAAGCGACGCTGCATATTGCGGATCAGCAACCGCTATTGACACTTTTGTTGATGAGTCTCCGGCGTAATTTGCTCGGTATTGCTTTGTGTAGGAATCGAGTGCGCCAAGTGATTGAGCAGCTTGTGGTGAGAAGACCACATTGGTGAAACCGGAGCGAGCCAGAAGTGAAATTCCATCGGTATTTATAGGACGAGTGGAAAACCATGTTCGGGGATTAATACCGGCATCTCCGTTGCGAGTATTTAACACTTCTATGCCACGGGAAAGCTGCTTGTCGAATTCAGATCCCAGTTTTGCTTTCTCGGCACTCGATGGATCGAAAGGAACAAAGGTGGAAGCAAGCACTTGGTGTTTAGCAAGCACTATCTGAAGTTGTCCGAGTAGCTCTGCGTCTTGCGGGTTTGATGAAATTGCCAGGCTGTTAAGTGTTTCTGGCGAAATTCGCAGCGACATCACACCACTGTCGCCATTTAACGATGAAACAACATTGTTCAGCGTGGTGCGCGTGGTGTCGGAGAGCGATATTTCACCAGCGGCCATTTCACTCAGCGGAGGGTTTACTTCGGCGGCGATGGAAACTGAGAGTGTGTTTTTGCTGGTTTGTACGGTAATGAAATTAACGAAGGTGAGTAGGCGACTCGATTCGTTGTCGCCTACGCGAATGGAAAGCGAAACGGGGTAAACACCACTTTTCCGTAAGCGCACCGACGATCCGCCGGCGTTGCTTCCAAGTAACGCAATAACGTCGCCAGCGTCGTTGCTTCCCAGGCTTGCAAATGGCAAATCGTGAGTTTCAATAATGCTTGGAGTGATATTTCCATTTACCACGTCACGAACAGCATCACGAGAAGTGACGGCTGCGTGAACATCAACCCGCAGAACAGCATTTTGGGTTGTACGCAATTCAGCCAACGTTGCTTTGTTGGGGATGGACACGACAAATCGAAACTGTTTGCCAATGGTGACGTTGAAATTTTGACCTATCAGCCGAGCTTCAATCACCGAAGGGAGCGTTCGTGGTGAGGCCAACTCTGCGCGTGCGGGAGTAGAGAACAACAATGCTGAGACCACAAAGAGCAGGCTTGACCACCGCGAAATACGGCGACCAGTAGTGCAAGACATCACTATGTGACGGTAGTCGGCAACCTCGTTGGTGGGGGAGCAACCTCTAACCTACGAAGTGTGATTCCTCCGCGATTTGAGCCCGTTCTGGCAGAACTTCGGCCGCTTGGCAACATGTTTCGTGAGGCATCGTTTCGTCTATACGTAGTTGGTGGCACCGTTCGCGATTTACTCCTTGATCGAGCAACCGAGGAGTTGGACTTTGATCTCACCACCGATGCGACACCACCAGACATTAAGAAACTGTTGTCGGGTTGGGCAGATGCGGTGTGGACTGCAGGCGAACGTTTCGGAACGATTTCGTGTCAGAAAAACGGCCGAACCTATGAGATCACCACGCATCGTGCAGAGGCATATTCTCCAGATTCACGAAAGCCTGATGTGAAGTTCTCTACTGACATTTCCATGGACTTGTCGCGCCGTGATTTCACAATTAATGCAATGGCGCTTGAACTCACTACAGACAATCCGGTTCTCGTTGATCCATTTGGTGGCGCAGCCGACCTGGTGTCGAGGGTGTTACGTACACCACTGTCGCCAACGGAAAGCTTTAGTGATGATCCATTGCGAATGATGCGCGCCGCCCGATTTATTTCGACACTGAAAGTGCAACCAGTTGATGAATTAGTCAGTGCTGTGAAAGAAATGCACGAGAGGCTGAAGATCATTTCCGCTGAACGAATTCGCAACGAACTCGATCGACTACTCGTTACGGAGTTTCCAAGTTTGGGTTTGTGGTTTCTTGTCGACACTGGTCTTGCAGAACATTTCTTTCCTGAGTTACCAGCAATGAAACTTGAGCAAGATCCGATTCATCGGCACAAAGATGTACTCACTCACACGTTTGCCGTTGTTGAAAATGTGCAGCCGAACGCCGCACCAGATTTTGATTTCCGCATCACACGACTTGCAGCGTTGTTCCACGACATTGGCAAACCCAAAACTCGTTCGTTTAAAGACGGCAAAGGTGTGACTTTCCATCATCACGAAGTAGTGGGTGCAAGAATGTCCCGCGATCGACTGAAGGCATTGCGTTATTCGTCTGAAGATGTGGCAGCCATTACCGAACTCGTTGCCCTACATTTGCGTTTCCACACCTACCAAATGGGCTGGACCGACTCCGCGGTTCGCCGCTATGTTCGCGATGCGGGCAAGTACCTCACCGAACTCAATGTGTTGACACGTTGCGACTGCACCACACGCAACGAAAAGAAGGCACTCATGCTTGCTAAGCGCATGGATGAACTCGAAGCACGAATTGCTGAACTGGCTAAAGAAGAAGAGATCGCCGCGCTGCGACCTGAAATGGATGGTGCTGCGGTGATGGAGTACTTGGGAGTGAAACCCGGCAGACAAGTTGGTGCAGCCCTGGAGTTCTTGATGGAAATCAGACTCGAAGACGGCATTCTTGGTGACGAGGAAATTCGGCGTCGACTCGATGAGTGGTGGAAGAGTCAATCGAAATGATTCGGACTATCGTTCGCTGACATGTTCATGCGTCGTCGCGTCGGTTGGTTGAGTGCGCTCAGCATCACTGGCGACGACGGAGAAACAATCGGCGGTGTCATCGATCATCGTCTCAGTCGTCGAGTAGTGATCAACGAATTTCGTCGCGGCAGAGTACGACGCGATCAAGTGTGTGATGCACACCCAGACCTCATGCGTGCTGCACGAAACTTTGGTGACGAAACACAGGTGCGTTGCCCAATTTGTCAAGAAGACAATGTGGTGTTGGTGACGTATGTGTTTGGTCCACGACTTCCTCATCACGGCAGATGTATCACCCGTCCACACGAACTGGAAGAGTTTCGACAACTGGCGCAACGCGAAGCAGTGCATGCGCAAAATTTTGACTCGCTATATACGGCGTATGTTGTTGAAGCATGTAGGTCATGCAAGTGGCATCACTTGTTGCGCTCGCTGCCACTGATGGAGCCATCAACGCTTCCCGAGCACGAGCCCGTGCGCAGAAAACAGTCGCGACACTAGGTAGGACCAAGGTTTCACGGCACCCCGTGACACGGGTGTGGCACGATCCGTTTGTGCCGATACGATCCAGAGTCCTTATCCACCCTGCCCCCTCGGGGGCTCCAGCTTCGGCTGGATCCGAAGGGAGTTAACACGTTTATGCGTGCATATGAATTAATGGTCATTATGAGTGGTGCGTCCGAAGAGTCGGCTGCTCATGCCTGGATCAACACGATCTCGAAAGCAGTTTCTACTGCCGGCGGGTCTGTTCACGGCACACCTGATTGGTGGGGCAAGCGTCGTCTTGCGTATCCAATCAATAAGCAATCAGAGGGGTACTACGCGGTGTTCAACCTCCTAGCCCCAGGTGGCGCACTCGACGAAGTTGAGCGCACACTGAAGCTCGCGGACGATGTACTCCGCCACAAACTTCTCCGTTTGCCAGATCAGGAAGCAGCTAGCCGCGGCATGATCGCTGCTAAAGCCTGATCTCCATTTACTCATTCATTAACTAGGAGCCCTTCATGGCAGATAACACCATCACACTCGTGGGAAATCTCACCCGCGACCCAGAACTTCGTTTCACCACCTCTGGTCGTGGCGTCGCATCTTTCGGCATTGCCGTAGGTCGTCGCTACCAGGTCAATGGTGAGTGGCAAGAACAAACGTCATATTTCAATGTCACCGCATGGGGCCAACTTGGAGAAAACGCAGCAGCGTCACTTACCAAGGGTGCTCGCGTTGTGGTCACCGGCCGACTTGAGCAGCGTGAGTACACCACTCGCGAAGGCGACAAGCGCACGGCAATTGATGTCATCGCTGACGAACTCGGACCAAGCCTTCGTTGGGCTACTGCGCAAGTTGAGCGCACCCCACGAACCGATGGTCAGGGTGCAGCCAAAGGTGGCTCAAGCCCAGTTGGCGAATCAAACCCGTTTGACAGCGGCGAAGAACCATTCTGAAACTCCACACTCGAACATCACTCATCGCATAAAGGAAACACACCATGACCAGTCAAAAGAACAAAGAGCGCGCAGCCAAAGCGGCGATGCGCAAATACAAGAAGCGCCCAAATGTGTTGCACGCCGAAAAGGTTGGCTTCATTGATTACAAGGACGTCAACTTGTTGCAACGCTTCATGTCGGATCGTTCAAAGTTGCGCGCCCGCCGCATGAACGGAAACACCGTGCAGCAGCAACGTGACGTTGCTCTTGCAGTGAAGAACGCACGTGAAATGGCCTTGTTGCCATACACCAAGCGCGTTGCTTCAGCACGAGCACCACGACGTGGCGAAGAAGACGGTTCATACAACGATCGTCCACGCCGCTCACGCGACAAGGACTCGTCAGAATCATTGGCAGACACCTACAAAGACGTCATCGAGGCAGCCGTAGTGGCACCGCTTGGTGACGAAACTGCAGTTGTCGATGCAACAACAGAGGAGGCATAGATCATGAAAGTTTTGCTTCGTAAAGACGTCACTGGCCTTGGCCGTCGCGGCGACATTGTGACCGTGTCTTCAGGACACGCACGCAACTTGTTGCTTCCTGGCGGACTAGCAATTCTTGCTACCGATGGTGCAGTAACTCAGGCAAACTCCATGCGTCGCGCTCGTGACTTGCGTGAAGCAGCAGACCGCGATTCAGCATTTGCTGTTTCTGCAGAGCTGGCCAAGCACACCATCACAGTGAAGGCAAAAGCCGGAGCCGAAGGTCGCTTGTTCGGTTCAGTAACTGCAAACGACATTGTTGCTGCAGTGAAAGATCAGACATCTGTCGTTCTCGACCGCAAAGTCGTCAACATCGATACGCCAATTCGTACAACGGGTGCTCACCAGGTGAGCGTTGCGTTGTTCGACGGCATCACCGGTGTGGTGAATTTGTCGGTTGTTGCACAATAGGGAAGTGTCGCTAGCCCTCAACAAGGCCCAACGGGCAAGGTAGTTGCATGTCGAACACAAGCGAGAATAGAACCGATTCACGGTCTGGCTCTCGCGGTGCGCAGCGTGTTCCGCCACACAACCTGGATGCCGAAGCCTCATTGCTTGGCGCAATGTTGCTTTCGCGTGAAGCAGTGGGCATTGCTGTTGAACGTGGAGTTCACCCCGACGAGTTTTACAAGCCAGCGCACCGTCATATTTTTGACGCCATTCGTTCGCTCAATACTTCTGGTGAGCCAGTAGACCCCATCACTGTTGCCGACGAACTCCGTCGTCACCAATTGCTCGAAGGTATTGGTGGGCTTGAAGAACTGTTGGCTCTTCAAAATGCAACGCCTGCAGTTTCGAGTGCAGAGCGCTACGCAAAGATTGTTCGCGACACTGCACGTTTGCGCCGACTCATTGGTGCAGCAGGCGATATTGCCGAAATTGGTTATGGCGAACCAGACGATGTTGAGCGCGCACTCGATGAAGCAGAAAGTCGCATCTTCGATATTTCCGAGAGCAATGTTGGTGACAGCTCTGAACGCCTAGACGTTTTGATCAAGAAAGCATTTGATCAACTTGAAGATCGAGCCAACAACAACGACGTGATGACTGGTGTGCCAACGGGTTATGTCGACTTGGACAAAGTACTGCTTGGCTTACAACCAGGAACATTGAACATTGTTGGCGCTCGACCTGCAATGGGTAAGAGCGCCTTCGCACTTGGTATTGCAGTGCATGCCGCTCAACACTTGAATCAGCCCGTGCTGTTCTTTTCGTTGGAAATGGGTAAAGCCGAATTATCGCAACGTATTTTGGCAAGCGAAGCGCGCGTTGACGGAACCGTATTTCGTACTGGCCGACCAACACCAAAAGATTGGACCAAAATTGGTCACGCAGTTGGTCGACTTGATATTCCCCTCATCATTGATGACAGCGCGGGAACAACTGTTGGACAAATTCGCGCGAAGGCACGCCGTGTGTACAGCCGCGAAGGCGGACTCGCGCTGATAGTTATTGACTACTTGCAATTGATGGGCGGCGACGGACGTCCAGAAAACCGCCAATTAGAAGTGAGCGAAATCAGTCGAAAACTCAAATTGCTCGCTCGCGAATTCAGTGTTCCTGTGCTGGCATTAAGTCAGTTGAGTCGTAGCTTGGAAAGTCGTCAAGACAAGCGCCCGACGCTGTCCGACTTGCGCGAATCTGGAGCACTCGAGCAAGACGCCGACGTCGTGATGTTTTTGTATCGCGGAGAAATTTACGAACAAGACACAAACCTCAAGGGTTTTGCGGAAATCAGTGTTGCAAAGCACCGTGCTGGTCCATTGGGCCTTGCCAAACTTGCATGGTTGGCCGCGTACACACGCTTTGAAAACATGGCGATGGATAATTCCATCGAAGACGCACTCGGCGACTAGTTATGTTTCTGGGTGAAGACATCCTCGTGTGGTTGGTGTTGGCATTTGGTGGGGCAATGTGTGTTGGCAATGTGCTCGCCATCGTCAAACCTCCTCAAAAGGTGGCCGAAGGGTCGCTCTCTCGGGCGCCACGCAGTCGGTCACTCGCCATGGCTGCGGTCGGTTTTGTTGCCGCACTCTGGTCGCTGCTCAGCCTTATCTCCTAACGCCCATATTTCGCGAGGTTTTCCCGCCGAGGCGTTCGTTCACTAGGGTGCTTCGTTGTGATCTTGTCTGACAAAAGCATTCGCGAAGCCCTCGCTTCAGGGCGCATCATTATTGACCCACTCGACGAATCGTGCATTCAGCCGTCATCAATAGACGTGAAGGTGTCGAACTTATTCCGAGTGTTTCGCAATCACACGGCGGCAGTAATTGATGTCAAAAAAGACCTCACCGATCTGACTGAACTTGTCGAAGTGCCACAAGACGGAGTATTCATGTTGCACCCCGGCGAGTTTGTGTTGGGCTCCACGCTCGAGCGCGTGGCAATTGCCGACGACTTGGTGGCACGTGTTGAAGGAAAGAGTTCATTGGGTCGACTTGGGCTACTCATTCACTCCACTGCAGGCTTCATTGATGCTGGGTTTGATGGTCACATCACACTGGAGTTATCAAATGTTGCGAACTTGCCCATCACGTTGTATCCAAACATGAAAATTGGTCAAGTGAGTTTCATGACCATGACAACACCAGCCGACAACCCATACGGCAAGGGTGCGCGCGGGTCTAAGTACCAAGGTCAGCGTGGGCCAACCCCAAGTCGGTATTTCGAAAACTTTTTAAAGTAACGAATTACTCGCCGGCAACTGGCGCACTTAACGGTGCTGAACTTTCAGCACGAAGTCGCTCACCATTTTCGATTGCATCAAGCAAGTGAATGGAGATGTCAGCAACTTTCACTTCGTGCTCTTCTTTGCCAGCACCCTTTACGCCGTCGTCCAACATGATGTAACAGAACGGACATGCGGTTGCGACTCGCGAAGCACCTGTTGAAATCGCTTCAGCAGCGCGCTCGTCGTTCACCTTGGTTCCGATGGTTTCTTCCATCCACATGCGAGCTCCACCAGCACCACAGCACATACCTTTTGTGCCGTTGCGCGGCATTTCAACTACGTCAACACCCTTAATGGATGCAACAACGTTTCGAGGTGCCATGTAGACGTCGTTGTGACGACCGAGGTAGCACGAGTCGTGATACGTGATGCGCTCTTCAAGCGTTGCGTCACTGATGTCGAGCTTGCCTGAATCGATGAGGTGTTCAAGCAACTGCGAGTGGTGAATCACTTCGTATGTTCCACCAAACTGCGGGTACTCGTTGGCAAGTGTGTTGAAGCAGTGTGGGCACTGCGTAATGATTTTGCGCACACCCATGCCGTTCA
>CANIHL010000017.1 GCA_947467375.1 Acidimicrobiaceae bacterium
GTCCAACTGGCCTTACGCCAAGTGCGTGGAAGACCGTGTTGGTTGAGCCGGGCAAAATTGCCTCAACAATTAGTGCGGGCCTCGACCCGGTCATCCTGAAGCAGATTGCCAGTGGATCAGTTTCGGTGATTGTTGGTCGCATGAACTTGGCGGAAAGCGCAGAGTCAACTGTGCTCGCACTTGCCGAAATTTTGCACGTTGCCCCACAGGCCAAGGTCCTTCCTGTATTGCGCAGAGGCAATGTTCGCGGTGCAATTACGGCCGGCCTTACTCCGCAACATGGTGCAGCAGATACTGCAGAAATTTTGGCACTAGCTGCCGCCGGCAAAATTGACACGCTTGTGCTGCTTGGTGCAGACCCATTGAGCGACGTTCCAGATGCAGACCTTGCACGTCGAGGTCTTGCTGGTGCGCGCAACATCATTTCAATCGACACGTTCATGACGCCTTCAACTTCGCAGGCCGATGTCGTGCTTCCCGCCGCTGCATTTGGCGAAAAGAACGGCACGACCACAAACCTTGAAGGCCGCATGAGCAATGTTGCTCAAAAAATTACGCCTGCGGGTACGTCGCGTCCTGACTGGATGATTGCTGCAGAACTTGCACATGCTTTAGGCAAAGACCTTGGAGTTAATTCGGTCGAAGAAGTTACTGCGAAGTTGGTCAAGACCGTGGCACAGTTTGCTCCAGCAGCAAACACCAAGGCGCTGCATCATGACGGCGTGTTGATGAATCACCCAACTCCGTTGTCGCTGAGCCGCACCGCTTTGCCTGTGCAAGATCGTAATTCTTATGACTATCGCATTGTGTCGTTCCGCAAGTTGTACGACGCTGCTGTGGGAACTGCAAAGAGCCCGTCGCTTGCGCAACTGGCAACTGGCGCAACTGTTGTTGTGCACCCGCTTGACCTCGCGCGAATTGGCGTTGAGCTGGGCGCAAATGTGCAAGTGATTTCTACAAAGTCAACTGTGGTGTTGCCAGTAACAACGTCAGAAGACGTGTTGCGCGGAACTGCCTGGTTGCCGTTCAACCAACCTGGCAACGATGGCCGCGAAATTTTCGATGTTCACGCCGACATCGTTGATGTGCGAATTGAGAAGCTCGCATGATCTCATTGCTCGCCGTCGACCCAGTCCTCAATGGTGACTTGCTGTGGACGCCGTTACTCATTGTTGTGCTGAAGGTATTGGTGGTCTTCGTGACCGGCCTTGTAGCCACCATGCTGATGGTGTGGTTTGAGCGCAAAGTAGTTGCAGGAATGGGCAATCGAATTGGGCCAAACAAAGCAGGCCCTTTTGGATTGCTTCAGACTCTTGCTGACGGAATCAAGTTGTTCTTCAAAGAAGACTTGGTGCCAGATCGTGCTGATCCATTCGTCTTCAAGATTGCACCGTTCCTCTCGTTTGTTCCTGCGTTCCTTTCATTTTCGATCATTCCGCTTGGCGGCGATTTCCGTGGCGACAAGGGTGGCTTGGTTACGTGGTTTGGTCACACCACTCGCGTCCAATTGGCCGATCCTTCAATTGGAGTGTTGTTTACGCTGGCCATTTCGGCAATCGCGGTATACGGAATCATGCTCGCTGGCTGGTCTAGCGGTTCGAAGTATCCGTTGCTGGGTTCAGTTCGTGCTTCCGCACAAATGGTCAGTTACGAAGCAGCGCTGGGGCTTTCGCTTGCAGCGGTCATCTTGGTGTCAAAGACCTTGTCAACAAGTGGCATTGTCATTGCACAGTCTTCCATTGGTAATTGGAATGTGATTGCAACTGGCATTGTGCCATTCTTCATCTTCTTCATTGCGGCAACGGCAGAACTCAATCGTCCGCCATTCGACTTGGTGGAAGCAGAGCAAGAACTTGTAGGTGGCTTCAACACCGAATATTCGTCAATTCGCTTCTCATTGTTCTACCTTGCTGAATTTATGAACACGGTCACGATGAGCGCGCTGATGGTGACGTTGTTCTTCGGTGGTCCTCAACCAATTTCGTTTGGTAGCACCGTGCTGGATATTCCGCTCATTCCAAATGGTCTTGAAGGCTCAGTGTGGCTGTTCTTGAAGACGCTCGTGTTCCTCTACACATATGTGTGGTTGCGCGCGACGCTTCCTCGTTTCCGCTACGACCAACTGATGGACTTTGGTTGGAAGGTGCTGATTCCTTCATCGCTTGGCTGGTTCATGTTGCTCGCGGCACAACGCCTAGGTCGTAACGAAGGATGGAACACCATTGTGGTTACTGGTGCTTCGGTGTTGGTTCTGGTTGTTTGCTATGCGTTGCTACAACGGTCGTTTGCAGTGAGCAGCAAGCAACGTGAGGCAGAAGGGTCGATGTTCTAATGGGTTACTTCGGAGGATTCATCATCACCGCACGTCAGCGCGGAGGCAAGAATCAGGTAACAACGCAGTATTCGGGTGGCCGCGTTCGTCGTCGTGCGTTAAAGAAGTCAAAGAATGGCGAAGTAAGCAAGCGCGCCGAAGTGATGGATGAAAAGATTCCAAAGCCAGAGCGCCTGCACGGTCGCCATGTTTTGAATCGTTACGAAGACGGCATGGAAAAGTGCATCGGTTGCGAACTATGTGCAGCCGTGTGTCCTGCGAAGTGCATTCATGTTCGTGGTGCCGACAACAATCCAGAGAATCCGACGTCACCGGGTGAGCGTTTCGGTTGGATTTATGAGATCAACTACCTGCGTTGCATTCACTGCGACCTCTGCGTAGAGGCATGCCCAACTGAGGCCATTACCGAGTCGAAGTTGTTTGAGTTCTCGTTTACTAATCGTCAGGACGCCATCTATACCAAAGCCGAATTATTGGTTGGCGATGATGGAATGCCACAGCACATGCCGTGGGAAGACTGGCGCCCAGGTGAAGACGTGAATACCTCTGCGTGGATGCGTGCAACTGCACCTTCGGGAGATGCTTCATTTCAAGGAGTTATTGGTTGGAGTGGCGAGCTTGGTTATGGCGTGCGCGCACCTGAAAAGAGTGACAACTAAATGGAACTCTTCGTATTTGTGTGCGCATCGGTCATGGTGCTGGTCGGAGCGTTGGGCGTGATCGTTCGCAAGCACCCAGTGCATGCCGCTCTCAGCCTCGTGCTTACGTTGTTTGGAATTGCTGTTCTGTTCGTTGCTCAAAGCGCCGAGTTTCTGGCTGCTGTACAAGTCATTGTGTACGCGGGCGCAATTGTCATTTTGTTCCTCTTCGTCATCATGTTGCTTGGTGTGGACAAGGCGGAAAATCTTCAGATCGAGCCCCTTACTGGCCAACGCTGGATTGCCGGAGTTGTCGGGCTGGGAATGGTCGGGCTCTTAACGACAGCAGTCGTGAGTGGTTCTGATGTATTGCGACTTCGCGGATTAGGAATTGCAAGTTCGGTTGCCGGTGAAAATGCTGATGCGAATATTCAGCAGTTAGCTAATTCCATTTTTTCGGACTACGTGTTCGCTTTTGAAGTCACGTCGGTGCTGTTAGTTGTTGCAGTAGTAGGAACCGTTCTTCTTGCTCGCCGCCGCACTGGCAAGGGGATCGCGTGATGTTTGGATTAGTCGTAGTTCCAACACCAACGTGGTACTTGGTGCTTTCAGCAGTACTTTTTTCAATCGGCGCAGTTGGTGTGCTTGTTCGCCGTAATCCACTCGTTATGTTCATGTGCATCGAGCTCATGCTTAACGCGGTAAACCTCACGTTCGTAACTGTTGGTCGTGCAATGTCGGATATCAACGGCCAAGCAATTGTCTTTTTTGTCATGGTGGTAGCTGCAGCAGAAGTTGTTGTTGGACTAGGCATCATCGTTTCCATCATGCGTCGTCGCTCTGGCGTCAATGTTGACGACCTTACGGAATTGAAGGGCTAATCATGACCAGCGCACTGTGGTTGTTGCCCGCATTCCCATTAGTTGGAGCACTTGTACTAATGGTGTTTGGACGTCGTCTTGGAGAACCGCGATCAGGCTGGTTTGCCGCTGCAATGCCAATCGCTTCATTCTTTGTCACCCTCACTGTGTACTTTGACTTGCTCTCGCGTCACTCCGAAGATCGTCATCAGGTCATCACGCTGTTTTCGTGGATTCCTGTTGGCGCACTGCATATTGATGTTGCGCTTCTTGCAGACCCGCTGTCCATCACCATGGCGCTATTCATTACCGGTATTGGTTCGCTTATTCACCTATACGCCATTGGGTATATGCACGGCGACCCGAAGTTCTCGAAGTTCTTTTTGTACCTCAACCTGTTCGTGTTTTCCATGCTCATGTTGGTGCTTGGCGAGAACCTGCTTGTTACCTTCCTTGGCTGGGAAGGCGTGGGCGCTTGCTCCTACTTCCTCATTTCGTTCTGGCACACACGCAATAGTGCCGCTGTAGCGGGCAAGAAGGCGTTTGTTACCAACCGCATTGGTGACTTTGGCGTGATGACTGCAATGTTCTTGGCATTCAGCACCATTGGTTCGGTTTCGTATTCATCAATCAATGAAGCCGCACATACGGGTGCACTTGCTCCGGTTACGGCAACCGCCATTGGTTTGTTGCTTTTCGTTGGTGCATGCGGAAAGAGCGCGCAGCTTCCGTTGTACCTCTGGCTCCCAGATGCAATGGAAGGCCCAACACCAGTTTCTGCACTGATTCACGCAGCAACCATGGTGACTTCGGGAGTATTCCTGATGACACGCATGAGCCCAGTGCTACACGCTTCGTACGAATGGGCACCGATGATCATCGCTTGTGTTGGTGCTGCAACAGCCTTGTATGCGGCAACTATTGCGGTTGCACAAAATGACATCAAGAAAGTGCTCGCGTACAGCACGGTGTCGCAACTTGGTTACATGTTCTTGGCAGTTGGTTCAGGTGCATACGTTGCAGCCATCTTCCACATGGTGACCCACGCGTTTTTCAAAGCGCTGTTGTTCTTGGGTTCGGGTTCAGTAATTCATGGCATGCATCACGAACAAGACATGCGTCGCATGGGTGCATTGCGCAAACTCATGCCAGTTACTGCAATCACCTTCATCATCGGCTGGTTGGCAATCGCTGGTGTTCCTCCGTTTGCAGGCTTCTGGTCGAAAGACGAAATTTTGCTCTACGTGTACGCAAACAACCGCGGCCTCTACGTCGTTGGTCTCGTTACTGCGTTGCTCACCGCGTACTACATGACTCGTCAAGTGATCATGGTGTTTTACGGCGAAGCGAAGTGGAAAGATCATGCGCATGACCATGGCGCACATGGCGATTTCGAGCCACATGAGAGCCCAAAGATCATGTTGTTCCCGCTGATCGTGCTTTCCGTGTTGTCGGTAATTGGTGGCGCAATGCAATTGCCGTTCACATCCAAGCTGCACTTCTTGGAACATTGGTTGGCTCCTGTTGTTGAAGAGTCGGAAGCCGACATTCATCACACGTGGGCATATGAAAACAAATATGTTTTATTGGTAGTTGCAGTGCTCATTGCCGCAACGGGAATTGCTGCTGCATTAGCTGTGTATGCGAAGAAGAAGGCAAAAGCTATTGAGCCTCGCGTGCTCGAGCAGGCCTGGTTCTACGATGCAGGCGCCACGAAACTTGTGGGCGGACCTGGTCGCGCAGCATTCAATGCGGTTGCTTGGGCAGATTCGCACATTGTTGACGGCGCAGTGAATGGCACAGCAACCTTGGTACGAGGAATCGCGAGCCAAGTGCGCAAGTCGCAAAGCGGTTTCACACGCGTGTATGCCGCATTGATGGCAGTTGGTGCAGTCGCACTACTTGCGTGGTTCTTGTATAGGGGAGTTGCCTGATGTCGATTCCAATTCTTACGTTGCTCGTACTGGTGCCACTT
The DNA here is from genome assembly GCA_947467375.1 of Acidimicrobiaceae bacterium. Classification (GTDB taxonomy): domain Bacteria; phylum Actinomycetota; class Acidimicrobiia; order Acidimicrobiales; family Ilumatobacteraceae; genus UBA3006. Next base: position 5,806 of record CANIHL010000017.1, read on the forward strand.
GCTGGCGCGATTGTTGCTTCACTGTTGGCAAAATCAAGCGAGTCAATGGCCAAAAACGTTGCCTTGGTGAGTTCAATTGCCACTGGCCTGCTCAGCGTGTGGATGCTGATCAAGTTCCCAACCGGTTCGGCTGGTTTCGAGTTTGTCTCCAAGCATGCATGGGTCAGTGAGTGGGGAATCTCTTGGCACCTAGGCGTTGATGGAATTTCGCTCTTCCTTGTGGTGCTCACCGGAATATTGTTTCCACTAGTCATTGTTGGCATTGATCCGCATCACGATCACAAGCAGTACTTGGTGTGGATGCTGGTGCTTGAATCGGGCGTCATGGGCAGTTTCCTCAGCCTTGACCTATTTCTCTTTTTCGTGTTTTTTGAAATCGTGCTCGTGCCGATGTATTTCCTTATCGGCAAGTGGGGTTACGACCAGCGCGTGTATGCCGCAACAAAGTTCTTCATCTACACCATGGCCGGTTCGGCGTTCATGCTGGTGGGAATTGTTGCTACCGCATTTCTTGCACGGCGCGATATTGGCCATCTTTCATTCGACCTCATTGAAATTGCAGAGAAGTCGAATTTCGCTGCGGGTACCGGTCGTTGGCTATTCGTAGGTTTCGTCATTGCATTCGCCGTAAAGGTGCCATTGTTCCCACTGCACACGTGGTTGCCAGACGCGCACACGCAAGCACCTACTGGCGGTTCGGTCATTCTTGCTGGCGTGTTGTTGAAGATGGGCACCTACGGAATGTTGCGCTTTGGTGTGTACTTGTTCCCTGAAGCTGCAGTGTGGGCAAAGCCGGTTCTGTTGACCTTGGCCGTTATCGGAATCATCTACGGCGCAATCGCCGCCACCATGCAAAAAGATTTGAAGCGCTTAGTCGCGTACTCGTCGGTTGCTCACCTTGGGTTCATTGTGTTGGGAACGTTCGCGCTCACCAATCAAGCAATTACTGGTGGTGTCATGCAAATGGTGAACCACGGAATTTCCACCGGCGCATTGTTCCTTATGGTCGGAATGATTTACGAGCGCCGCCATACTCGCGTAATTGCAGAGCTGAAGGGCATCCAAGCAGTCGCACCAATATTTGCCGGGTTCTTTACCTTGATCATGTTGTCGTCCATTGGCTTACCGGGCTTGAACGGATTCGTCGGTGAATTCCTGGTGCTGATTGGTTCATTCGCGACGGCTCGTTGGTGGGTGGTTGCTGCAACAACCGGAGTCATTCTCGCGGCGTTGTACTTGCTGTGGGCTTACCAGCGCGTCTTCCATGGAGAGCCAGAGGAAGCCAATAAGTCGTTTGCCGAAATCACCAAACGTGAAGCAATGTTGCTGTCGGTATTTGTTGCCGCAATTGTGTTCACTGGTGTGTATCCAAAGCCAATGCTCAATCGCATTGAGCCAAGCGTGAAGTCACTGCTTGAACATGTTGAGTCCCATTCAAATTACAAGCAACCAGAAATCAAGGCAGGCGAATGATGTTGGCTGCAAATATGTTCGTCGGCCCAGCAATCGACTGGTTCAAAATTTCGCCGCTCCTCGTCATGCTTGGTGGAGTATTGCTGCTGATTCTCGCTGGATCACTCACGCCACAATGGAAGCAAGGCACTTACGGAGTAGTAGGGGCACTAACCGCCGCGGGTTCAGCCGTGTGTACGGCAATGCTGTGGCGCGATCTTGGTGAAGGCAACCCGTCATCGCTGCTTGCAAACGCGTTGTCATTCAGCAAGTTCTCTTTGTTTGCAACGTTTAGCGTCGCAGTCGCCACGTTGCTAGCAATTTTGGTTACCTCGGGCTTCCTTGTTCGCGAAGGCGAAGACGGTCCTGAAGTATTTGCTCTCATTTTGTCCGCTGCCATTGGCGGCATGGTCATGGTGCAGGCGAACGATCTCATCGTCATGTTCCTAGGCCTCGAAACATTAAGCCTGGCGTTCTATCTGTTGACTGCAAGTAGCCGTTGGCGCTCGGCAAGCGGTGAAGCAGGTCTGAAATATTTCGTGCTTGGTGGCTTTGCGTCAGCCTTCTTCTTGTACGGAGTTGCATTGGTGTTTGGTGCAACGGGTTCAACCAACGTCGAGAAGATTGCAGCGAGTCTTTCCAAAGACACTGTTCTTGGTGGCTCGTCGGCAATGTTGCTCGCCGGTATCGCGTTGCTACTCGTTGGGTTCGGGTTCAAGGTGTCGCTCGTTCCGTTCCACACCTGGACAGCAGATGTATACCAAGGTGCTCCAACGCCGGTTACTGCGCTCATGGGCTCGGTGGGTAAGACGGCCGCTTTCGTCGCACTCATTCGCGTGTTCACGGTGGCGTTATCCAGTCGCTCAGATGACTGGCGTCCGGTTGTTGTAATGCTTGCAGTGTTGACACTTGTTATTGGTTCGGTTCTTGCTGTTGTGCAAACTGACGTGAAGCGCATGCTTGCGTACTCATCAATTAGCCACGCTGGCTTCATTCTGGTTGGCCTAGTTGCAGCAGGGCACAGTGCTTCTGCCGATGCGGGTCTCGGTACATCAGGCGCTTTGAGTTACTTGTTCATCTACTCAATTCTTGTTGTGGGCACGCTCGGAATAGTTTCTGTAGTTGCCGGCAAGGGCGACAACGAGACTTCGCTCAGCGCGTTCAAGGGTCTTGGCAAATCGAATCCAGTATTGGCAATGGGCATGACGGTGTTGCTCCTTGCTCAGGCCGGTGTGCCGTTGACATCTGGTTTTGTTGCCAAATTTGGAATCATTCGGGCGGCAGTTTCAACTGAAAGTTATGCACTTGCTGTAGTTGCCATGTTGGCGGCTGTGATTGCAGCGTTTTTGTACCTGCGCATCATGGTCAGCATGTGGTTGTCCGAAGGTGCAGCATCACGTGATGTTGCAGCAACTTTTAGCGTCAAAGCATCAATTGCACTCTGCGTAGGGGCAACTTTGGCCCTTGGATTCTTCCCAAGTCTGTTATTGCAATTTACGAATCAGTTGTAGTTAATAGAACTTCGACTCGTTGAGGTCGTAGCCCTGTTCTTTAGCAAGCGCTAATAACTGATCGGCATGTTCACGGCCACGAATTTCAAGAACGATCTGAATTCCGGTTTCACGTGCATGCAAATAAATGCCTTCGCGCACGTGTTGTACCTCGATGAGGTTCGCACCAGTTCCTGCGCAAATCTGCAGCAGACCAGCAAATGCTCCAGGGCGGTCTGGAAGGCGAATAAACGCGATTAATCGTCTACCAGCTTCGGTTTCGTGACGGCGAACCAAGTTGGGGACGAGTCCAATATCAACGTTTCCGCCCGATAACACGATGCAGGTTGTGCCGACAGCAGCAGGAGAGATCTTTCCTGTCATGAGTGCCGCAAGTCCAACTGCGCCTCCGCCTTCGACGTAGAGCTTCGAGCGCTCGAGCAACACCATCATTGCGTCGGCAACGGAATCTTCAGTCGCTTCAACAATTTCATCAACCCATTTGCGAACCAATGGTTCAGTAATTGCTCCGGGTTTCTTCACGGCAATTCCATCAGCAAGCGTTGGAACCGGACCTTCTGGCATGAGTCCATGAATGTAAGGAGCGCACGAAGAAATCTGAACACCAATCACGCGAATATTCGGATTGTGCAACTTCAAAGCGATTGCAGTTCCGCTTAGGAGGCCACCTCCACCGAGTGGAATGATGACCAAAGATAAATCTGAAATATCTTCAACAAGTTCGAGGCCAAGCGTTCCCTGACCTGCCACAACGTCAGCATCATCAAATGGATGGCAGAAAGTCATGCCAGTTTCAGCAGCACGTTGCTTGGCGGCAACGATGGCGGTGTCAACATTGTCGCCACCTTCAAGAACGGTTGCACCATGATGTTTGGTTGCTGCAATTTTTGACAGCGACGCACCTTTGGGAACGTAAATTTCACATGCAATGCCAAAGTGTTTGGCTGCAAGCGCAAGACCCTGCGCATGGTTACCGGCACTACCTGTAACCACACCACTTTTAGCTGCGTCTCCAAGGCGGGCAATCTTGTTCATTGCACCGCGAATCTTGAACGCACCGGTGCGCTGCAGACTTTCTGCCTTCAACACGATCGGGGCATTCAGTAACTCACTCAAATACGCAGAAGGGATGACGGGAGTGTGCTGCACCACCGCAGCACCAGCTACTCGTGCCGCAGAAATATCAGCAAGTGAGATGTTGATTGGATGATTGTTTTCTGCCATGCTCCGTCTACCGTAGTTGTTATGCGCGCGTTGCTAATTGCTAACTCAAACGAAAAAGATGCGGGTTATGTGGGGCAACGCTTTGAAGATCACGATTTTGCGTTCACGCACTACGCACGTGAATATCCAAACGAGTGGCGCTCAATAGACGGAATTGATTTGGTGGTGCATTTAGGTTCGGCATGGTCGGTGTATTGGCCAGATGTTTCGCGCAACGTGGAAGCCGAAGCCGACCTCATGCGTGAGGCTCACAGGCGCGGTATCCCTATATATGGAGTGTGCTTTGGGGCACAGATGCTGGCCCATGCCTTAGGCGGCAGCGCTGAAAAGGCTCGAAAAGCCGAAATCGGCTGGCACGAAGTGATTACGACCGAAGCCAATAAGCGCTTGGCGGGCACATGGATGCAGTGGCACTACGACACGTTTACGCCCCCGGCCGGCGCGGAAGTGCTTGGGCTTAGCGACGCAGGTCCGCAGGCACTTCGAATTGGACGCAGTTTTGCCACCCAATTCCACCCAGAAGCCAATGAAGCCATCGTTTCAGGATGGATGTCGGGTGAAGGGGCTATGGAATTGGTGAATGCGGGTATTTCCCCAAGCGATCTGATGGACGAAACCCGCCGCCAGGTGGAGCGCTCGGGCCCGGCTGCGGCCGAAATTGTCGACTGGTTCCTTGGCGAGGTGGCGACCACCACAATGCCGAAATCGCGTTAGCCGGTCACGATCGCACAAGGGTCTGAGGTTTCTCAGTTCATATCGGTCAAGTAGTAGTTTTTCTCTCTGATGTCCACCTTCCTCAGGTCGTTTCTTGTCGTTGTCTGGTTCGGCCTAGCCGCCGTTCTCATTGTCGGCCTACTGCTGTGGGTGTCGTCGTTGCTTCGCCCGTCGAAGCCAACTCGCGAAAAGATGCTCACGTACGAAAGTGGTGTTGACCCAGTTGGTGAAGGTTGGTCGCAAAGCCAAGTCCGTTATTACATCTTTGCGTTGTTGTTCGTCATCTTCGACGTTGAAGCAGTGTTCATCTTTCCGTGGGCAACGCAGCTTGAGCGATATGCATTGTTCGGTTTGGTCGAAATGGGAATTTTCGTATTCGTACTAGTTCTTGGTCTGGTCTACGCCTGGCGCAAGGGCGTTCTGCGGTGGGTGTAACAACATGGGTCTTGTAGATCGCGGCAGATTGCCAAAACCATTGAACTCGCTGTTCAACATGGGTCGCTCATATTCATTGTGGGTGTACCAGTGGGGACTCGCGTGTTGCGCAATTGAAATGGGTGCAGCATTTGGTTCACCTCGTTACGACGTCATGCGTCTTGGCGTTATTCCATTGCCAGCAAGTCCGCGTCAAGCAGACCTTGTTGTTATTTCTGGAACCGTGACCGACAAAATGGCGCCAGCTATTAAGCGTTTGTATGAACAAATGCCAGAACCGAAATACGTCATTTCGATGGGCAGTTGTGCAAACTGTGGCGGTCCGTATTGGGACAGTTACTCGGTAACAAAAGGTGTTGACCAAATCATTCCAGTAGATGTGTATGTACCTGGTTGCCCACCGCGACCTGAAGCATTGCTCGAAGGAATCGTGCTCTTGCAACAACGCATTAAGAACGAAGACATGGGCGCACGTTGGCGCGGTGAAGGCACCGTTTCAATGGATGCATCTGCAGAAGCGGAAAGGCGCGGTGAACCAGTTGTCGTCTCCCGCTGAAACCACTCCAGTCGTTGACACTGTGCGCAATCAGGTGCTTACCGATGTGCAAGCAACACTTGGTGCTGCTGTTGTTGATTCGTTAGTAAAACCTGGCGACGATATTTGGATTCGTGTTTCTACACAATCATGGAATGTGAGCATGCAGAAACTGCAGGCGATGGGTTTTGATTACTTCTGCTTCCTTTCAGCAATCGACTGGATGCCATCGCCGTTTGGTCGTGGTGAAGATGACCCAACAGAACCAGCACCAGAACGTGACACCACTATTCGCCCTGGCTACACCGGTGGCGATACTCGTATGCAAATGCTGGTTCGTTTGGTGAATTCGCGCACGCACGTTGGCATCAACGTGAAGACCGATGTTCCAAACGAGATCTACACAGTTGATTCGATTGCCAGTGTGTTTGCAGGCGCCAACTGGCACGAGCGCGAAGCACATGAAATGTTCGGCATTGGTTTTGTTGGCCACCCGGACCTACGCAACATGTACTTGCCAACCGACTTTGAAGGTTTCCCAATGCGTAAAGACTTCCCATTGTTGGCGCGCATGGTGAAGCCTTGGCCAGGAATTGTTGATGTGGAACCGTTGCCAGGTGGCGACGCAGAATCGGAAGAGGCGTCATGACCATTCTGAACGATCCAGTAAGTGCAAAGTTGGGCGACCGCGCGCAACTGAGTTACATCGCTTCGCAAGCTGCAGATGCGCGCCTCAATGTTGAACTTGAGACCGAGGGCATGACGCTGAACATTGGCCCTCAGCACCCTGCAACACACGGAACACTTCGCATCATTGCTCGCCTCGACGGTGAACAAGTGTTGTGGGCAGAACCATCGTGTGGTTACATGCACCGTGGTTACGAAAAACTCACTGAAGTTCGTAGTTTCCCGCAAGTCACTTCGCTGATCAACCGCATTGACTGGTTGGGAAGTTTCGCCAACGAAGTGCCATTTATTTTGGCAGCAGAAAAGTTGATGGGTGTTGAAGCACCACCTCGCGCACAATGGATTCGCACCATCTTGTTCGAACTTTCGCGCATTGCAAACGTGTCGTTGTTCTTGGGTGACCTTGGCGTGCAATTGGGAGCCATCACTCCAGTGTTCATGGCATTCCGTGACCGCGAATATGTGTTGAACCTCATTGAGTCGGCAACTGGTGGACGTTTCCACCCGAACTTCGACCGCATTGGTGGATTGAAAGACGATTTGCCGGCTGGTTGGATTGACGAAACAAAAGTCGTGATGAAAAAGTTGCGTAACTTCTGCGACGAAATTGAAGCGCTGTTGTTCGGAAACGAAATCTTCCAGTCGCGTACTCGCGGTATTGGTGTCATTCCACGCGACGTTGCAATGCAATACGGACTATCTGGTGCCAACCTTCGCGCAAGCGGCGTGGATTGGGACTTGCGTCGCGACCAAGACAGCCCAATGGCGTGGAACAAAGTTGATTTCAAAGTGTGGACGCATCCAGATGGCGACAGTTTTGCTCGCTGCTGGGTTCGCCTTCAGGAGACTCGTGAAGCAACCAAGATTGTTGATCAGTTGCTCGATGGAATTCCAGCAGGACCGGTCATGGCCAAAGTTCCAAAGATCATCAAAGTGCCAGAAGGCGAAGCTTGGGTATCAACAGAAAATCCGCTCGGCGAAATGGGCTATTACGTCGTTTCTCGTGGTGACTCTGGTCCATTCCGCGTAAAGATTCGTTCAGCAAGCTTTAACAACATTTCAATCACACCATGGTTGTTGCGCGGCGTGTACGTACCAGACATCATCACCATTCTTGCTTCGCTGTACTTCATTCTCGGAGACATTGACCGCTGATGCATTCGTTACTCGCTGTCGTCATTCCGTACTGGGGTCAGTCGTTGCTCCGCGTACTTGGTGGCTTGGTTGCTGTTCTACTTCCTGCGGGAACCATTGTGTATGTGTTCTTGTTCAAGATGATGTCGTTTATGCAAAGTCGTCTTGGGCCAATGGAAGCCGGCCCGTATGGTTCCATGCAGTTGTTTGCTGAAGTGGGCAAGTGGTTGCAGAAGGAAGATATTCAGCCAGACAATGCCGACAAGCGCATTTTCCGCATGGCTCCAATCATCGTGTTGATGAGCACGTTCTTGCTCGTTGCAGTGGTGCCGTTTGGCCCTGACGCATGGTTCACCAATTTCGAGACCGGCGTGTTTTATGCGCTTGCAGTTTCGTCAATTTCCGTTCTTGGAATCTTGATGGCCGGTTGGTCATCGGCAAACAAATACTCATTGCTTGGTGGATTGCGCGCTGCTGGTCAGCTCATTGCATATGAACTACCAATGGTGCTTGCAGTGATGGGCGTGGTTATTCAGGCGGGAACCATGAACCTGCAGCAGATTGTTCTTGCACAAAATGCGGGTTCAATTTTTGGCACCGACATTGTTGGTAACCCATATGTGCTTACGCAGTTTGTTGGGTTTGTGGTGTTCATGATCGCCGTTCAGGCCGAACTGACCCAAGCGCCATTCGACATGCCAATTGCAGAATCGGAATTGGTATCGGGTTACATGACCGAATACTCCGGCTTCCGATTCCTCATTTTCTTCATCGGAGAATTCGCTACTGCCGGCGTGTTCGCCATGATCGCCAGCACCTTGTTCCTTGGTGGTTGGGGTGTTCCATTCTCATGGTTTGGTTGGACATCAATGGACAGTGTCGCCAATTGGATGAATGTCGCTGGTCCGCTCATCGTGTTCACCAAAATGATGGTGTTGGTGTTCCTCATCATGTGGATCAGGTTCTCGTACCCACGTTTCCGTGAAGATCAATTGCAGAGGTTTGCTTGGAAGGTTCTCATTCCAATTTCGCTCGCAAACATCATGGTGACCGCAGTGTTAAAGGTGGCTTTCTAATGGCTCAAATTCCAGGAATGATCAAGGGCCTTGCGGTCACGTTTAACACGATGATGCGCACGTTCAAAAATGGTTCGAACACTGTGCAGTACCCGCGAGAGAAGGAAGCCCCACCAATTCGTGCGCGTGGCGTTATTGCCTTGCATGAAGACAACTGCACCTCGTGCATGTTGTGCTCACGTTCATGCCCCGACTGGTGCATCTACATCGAAGCGCACAAGGAACTTGCTCCGCCACGTCGTGAAGGTGGAAAGCCACGCGCAGTAAACAAGCTTGATCGTTTCGACATTGACTACGCGTTGTGCATGTATTGCGGAATTTGTGTTGAGGTGTGTCCGTTCGACGCTTTGTTCTGGAGCCCTGAATACGAATACTCCGAGCCAAGCATTGCCGACTTGTTGCACGATAAGTCGAAGCTGGGTGAGTGGATGGAAACAGTTCCTGCAGCGCCAGAGCTTGAAGTCGGCGCCGATAAGAAGAAGAAATAAGGCAGTCATGGTCGCTCAAAACATCGGATTCGCAATCATTGCAACAATCATGGTTATTGCTGCTATTCGCGTGGTGACAACAAGCAACGTTGTGCACGCAGCGCTGTGGCTGGTTGTGGTGCTCGCCGGTGTTGCGGCTCAATACATCTTGCTTGCAGCAGAGTTTGTAGCGGTAACACAGGTGTTGGTGTACATCGGTGCTGTCATGGTGTTATTCCTCTTCGGAACCATGCTCACTCGTTCACGCATTGGTGTGAATAGTGGGTTGAACAATCGCTACTCAAACTTGGGCATTCCTGTGGCAATGGTGTTGTTTGCCGCAATGTCTCTCGCACTTGCCGATTCGTTTGGTACCGAGAAACTTCCTAGCGATGGATCGCTCGTTACTACCCAACAAATTTCAGATCAAATTTTTGGACCGTACTTGCTGCCTTTCTGGGCGCTGTCATTTGTATTGCTTGCCGCCGTCATTGGCGCCATCGTGTTGGCAAGGAAGGACTAACGACATGTTGGTGAATCAGTTCCTCTTCCTTGCTGCACTGTTGTTCTGCATTGGCGTATACGGCGTAATTGCTCGCAAGAATGCTGTGCTTGTGTTGATGTCAATAGAACTTATTTTGAACGCGGTCAACTTGAACTTCGTGGCCTTTGCATTGCGCAATGGAAATGCAGACGGTCATACGTTTGCGTTGTACATCATTGCCATCGCTGCTGCCGAAGTTGGCGTGGGTCTTGGTTTGGTGTTGCTCATTTTCCGCAACCGCCGAACCATTTCACTCGATGATCTCTCGGAGATGAAGGGCTAATCATGATTCGCTCAGCAGAAGCCCTGCAGACCTTGTCGTCTGGTTGGTTCCTTGAACACGCTTGGTTGATTCCGATCGTCCCAGCAATTGGATTCTTCATCATCATTTTGTTTGGCAAGAAGTTGCCTATGAAGGGCAGCGAAATTGGTTTGCTCAGCATGTTGTCCAGCCTGGTGTTGGCTGGCGAAACTGCGATGCAATGGATTGATCGCGTAAACAGCGGAGCAGAGGCACAGTTCATTGCGCCAGTTGTGCGCACGTGGAACTGGTGGCAAATCGGTGGCATGAAGTTCACCATTGGCCAATCCATTGATGGACTCGCAGTCATCGTGCTCGTGGTTGTTGCATTTATTTCAACGCTGGTGCAGTTGTATTCAACTGAATATTTGAAGGGCGATCGTCGCTACACGCACTTCTTTGCTGCGCTCACATTGTTCTCGGCAGGAATGCTCGCCATGGTTGTTGCTGAAGACACCATCTTGTTTTTGCTCGGATGGGAAATCATGGGTCTGTGTAGCTTCATGCTCATCGGTCACTGGTGGGAAGACGGCGCGAACAGCCGCGCTGCATTGAAAGCATTCTTCACTGTTCGTACTGGCGACATGGGTCTACTCGTTGGTGTGGCCATGTTGTACTTCGCCTCGAATGAGTGGACCACCGAACATCTCGGAGTGTCCGGATTCTCTATCCGTGGAATTAGTGCATGGGCGCTTTCGGGCGAGCCAAATAGCACCGTAATTTTGGTTGCGTCAGTCGCATTGTTTATTGCAGCCATTGGTAAGAGTGGTCAATTCCCACTGCACACGTGGTTGCCGGACGCGATGGCTGGGCCAACACCGGTCAGCTCGCTGTTGCACTCATCCACCATGGTTGTAGCCGGCGTGTTTCTGGTTGCTCGCTTGTATCCAGTGTTCTTTACAGGTTTTGACATTTTGGGAACCGGTGGCAACTTCATCACCATCATTGGTGGAATCACCATTGTGATTGCTGCGGCACTTGCGTTCGTGCAAAACGACATCAAGAAGGTGCTTGCGTATTCAACGGTAAGTCAGTTGGGGTACATGATGTTGGGCCTTGGCGCTGGCGCATGGTTGCCTGCGGTGTTCCACATTTTCACTCACGCATTCTTCAAAGCATGTTTGTTCCTTGGCGCAGGTTCAATTAGCCATAGCGCTTCGCATCACTCGTTTGACATGAAAAAGGACATGGGTGGATTGCGAAAGGTCATGCCAATCACGTTCACCACGTGGGTCATTTCAACTCTCGCTTTGTGCGGCGTGTTCCCATTCTCTGGGTTCTTTTCAAAAGACGAAATCATCGACAACGTTGGTCACAACGGCTACCAGTTGTTCATGATTATTGGTCTTATCGGTGCATTTATGACCGCTGCGTATATGACGCGCGCAACGTATCTCACTTTCTTTGGTGAAGCACGCGGTGCATCGGCGGGCGAGCATCACGATGAGCACCACGACGCACACGCACCCGCGCATGACAGTCACGACAGCCATGATGCACATGACGCTCACGCAACCGAACATACAGACCATGGCCCGCATGAAAGTGGCTGGCGTATTACGTTGCCACTAGTTCTGCTTGCAGTGCTGGCGTTGAGCTCGGGTCTATTGAACGCAACGCCATTTGGCGAAAAGTGGGAGCGAATTAAAACATGGGTTGAGCCACGCGCAGAAGTAGTGATGGAAACCGCCCCAGGCGGCCCTGGTCATAGCAATGTGCTGAGTATCCCTACAGCGGCAGAAGAAGGACACCACGATTCTCCGTGCGGAAGCGAAACTCCAGAAGAAGGAGTGTGTTACGCACCTCAACTACAACATGCGCCATTTAAATGGTCGAAGGCGATGCTTTCGCTAGGCATTGTGTTCTTGGGTATTGCACTGAGTTGGCTGTTTTCAACGTTGCTATACACCCGAAAAGACAAGCGACTTGTCGGGCTTACTGAACGCAATGGTGTTCTGCGTGCTGGTTGCAACTTGTTAATCAACAAGTACTACCTCGATGCGTTGTATGAAAATGTGATTGTTAAAGCAATTGCAGGCCCAATTGCTGCAGCTGCGTATTGGTTCAACCAGAACGTTTTGGATGGCATCTTGCATGCAGTTGCCCGAGCCAGTCGTGCGTTCTCTGGCTGGGTGTACCGCAACATTGACCAACGTGTGGTGGATGGAACGGTCAACAATTCGGGCAAAGCAACCAAGGGCGCCGGTGGCGTACTTGCGCCAGTCCAATCAGGAAAAGTGAGCCAATATGGCGCGTTGCTGTTTAGCGCTGCTGCCGTTGCTGCTCTCGTACTCGTCATTATCAACTCGTAACAAGAAAGAATCAAGGGAGACAACAACATGGAAATGCTCCGTGACCACAACTGGATGTTGAGTGTTGGCACATTTTTGCCACTACTCGGCGTGCTGTTGCTGTTGGTTGTACCAAAGGCAAATGAACAACTGATCAAGAAGGTTGCATTGTTCACATCAATTGCAACTGTGGCAGTTGGCGTGTGGACATTGTTCCGCTTTGACTTCGGCAATGCAGGAACAATGCAATTCGTCGATGAAAAGACGTGGATTCCGCTGATTAAGAGCAGCTACTACATCGGGCTAGATGGCATCAGCCTTCCGTTGTATTTCTTGTCGATGGTTATCACGTTGCTCGTCGTGATCTACAGCCTTGACCACATTCCTTCACCAGGTAACCCGAAGGCCTTCTTCTCGTTGATGTTGGTTCTGCAGACTGGTATGGCAGGAACGTTCATTGCGCAAGACCTCATCTTGTTCTTCGTGTTCTTCGAACTAGTGCTGTTGCCGATGTATTTCATGATCGGTGTATGGGGTGGCGAGAATCGCCAGTACGCATCGCTGAAGTTCTTCTTGTACACCATGTTCGGATCAGCACTGATGTTGGTTGCCTTCCTCGCGTTGTTCTTCAAAACTGGCGCCGAGAGTTTTGCTATTCCGTACCTCGTTGAACACGGTGGTGCGTTGGCAAAGAACGTTCAAATCTGGATCTTTGCTGGAATGTTCATTGGCTTCGCAGTCAAAGTTCCAATGTTTCCATTCCACACATGGTTGCCAGATGCGCACACGCAGGCACCAACGCAGGGTTCGGTTATCTTGGCCGCAATCTTGTTGAAGTTAGGTACATACGGATTCGTACGAATCGCAATTCCAGTTCTTCCAGAAGCCGCAAAGGCTTGGGCTCCGTACATCGGTGGACTCGCAGTTATCGGAATCATCTACGGAGCACTTGGTTGTTTGGCTCAAACCGACATGAAGCGATTGATCGCCTTCTCGTCAGTTGCTCACATGGGTTTTGTGATGCTCGGAATTTCAACACTCACTAGTTTCGGCATGACTGCAGCAATGTTCGGAATGGTTGCACACGGTCTCATTACCGGCATGTTGTTCTTCGTTGCTGGAAGCGTGAAAGAGCGTTATCACACGCTTGAAATTGCTCGCCTCGGTGGCATTTTGAAGCAGATGCCACACCTTGGCTGGATCCTTGGATTCTCGTGCATGGCCTCGCTTGGCTTGCCAGGTCTTGCCGGTTTCTGGGGCGAATTCCCAGCAATCCTTTCCGCATACAGCCCTGCTGCAGGACTGAACGAGACAGTGTTCCGCGTGTACATGGTGATCGCTGCACTCGGCACCGTTTTGGCTGCCGCATACTTGCTGTGGTTGTTCCAGCGGGTTGCTTTTGGCGAGCCAAAGCCAGAATTTGCTGGTGGCGGACACGGTCACGATGATCATGCATTCCACGATGTGAACAAGTTTGAGTGGTTTGCATGGACTCCGTTGCTGATTGCCATTTTGGTGTTTGGTGTTGTGCCGAACCTCATGTTCAAGGTGCTCGACCCAGCCGTTCAAGTAGTGCTGTCAGGGTTCAAGGGCTGATCACGTGATTCATTCCGTCATTGCCGCTGCAACCGAGTGGGTAAGCCCGCAGGTTGACTACCACGCGCTAGCGCCAGAAATCATTCTGGCGACGGGCTTGTGTGTGGTGTTGCTCGCAGACTTATTCCTGGACGAATCTCGTAAGTGGATTATTTCGTCGCTGACTGGTTTCACTTTGCTCGGCGCAATGCTTCCGGTGCTCACACTTGGTTTAAGCGAATCATCGGTTCGCTCGATGTTTGATGGTCGATATGTGGTTGACGAATTCAGTGTTGTGATGAAAGCGATGTTCCTCATTGCGGGATACGTCGTGGTGCTGTTGTCTACAAAGCATGTTGAAGAGGACGAGTACTGGCAGGGTGAGTATTGGTTCCTTTTGCTGTCCAGCATTCTTGGCATGGTCATGATGACGTCATCACGTGACTTGGTTTCCATTTTTGTGGCGCTTGAATTCTTGTCAATACCTGCGTACATGCTTGCTGCATGGCGTAAGCGAGACATTAAGAGCAATGAAGCCGGCATGAAGTACTTCTTGCTGGGAGTATTTGCCAGCGCAGTCATGTTGTACGGCATGTCGCTGTTGTTTGGTGCTGCAAACAGCACTTTGCTTGTCGACCTTGGCAAGAGCATCACGGCAACGGGTGGACTGAGTGCCTTGCATGCGCTCGGCATCGTGTTCGTCATCGTTGGCTTCGCATTCAAAGTTTCGGCTGTGCCATTTCATAGCTGGGCACCAGACACCTACGAAGGCGCACCAAGCCCAATTACCGCATTCCTCTCCGTTGCATCTAAGGCTGCTGGTTTTGTTGCTTTGGTAACTCTGTTGTTCGTAGCTTTCCCTCAGGCTTCAGGTGTGTGGCAACCATTCATGTGGGTGCTGTCGGTACTGACCATGACCGTTGGAAACGTAGTTGCACTGCGCCAAACCAACATTGTTCGCATGATGGCCTACTCATCCATTAGCCAGGGCGGATTCGTTTTGATGCCGTTGGCAGTTGCGGGAATGTCTGAAGTTTCGGCCTCTGCATTGCGTTCGGTCGTGGTGTACATGTTGGTGTACGCAGCAACGAACCTTGGAATGTTCGCAGTCATCATTGCGGTGTCACGCAAAACCCGTAGCGGTGAAATCTCCAGCTGGGGTGGCTTGTTCTCCTACGCACCAGGCTTGGCAACACTTGCCACCATTTTCCTTGCATCACTTGCCGGCATTCCGCCTCTTGGTGGTTGGATCGGTAAGTTCACCGCGTTTCAGTCATTGCTGAGTTCGGGTTCGGGCTGGGGTTATGCACTCGCACTTATTGGCGCAGTGAACTCTGTTGTTGCATTCGGTTATTACGGAACGATCATGCGTGAAATGTGGATGAAGCCAGTTCCAGACGGCGACACCACTCGAGTTGTTGTTCCTGGTTCGCTTGCGCTTGCGCTCGGCATCACTTGTGTTGCCACATTGGTGTTTGGTGTATTGCCTGGAGTTGCAACACACTTCGGAGACATTGCTCGTATCACCGGTGCCTTCGGCGGCTGAGTCGATTACCGCTGCCATATCGGCAGCAGGTGGCACAATTTCATTTGAGCAATACATGGGCCTTGCCTTGTATGGCGAAGGCGGCTTTTACCAAGATGGTGGGAAGGCTGGCAGGCGCGGAGATTTCATTACGTCTCCTGAAGTAGGGCCACTGTTTGCAGCGGTGATTGCTCGTTATCTGGATGACTGTTGGAATGAGATGGGTTGTCCGAGCACCTTCGATGTTGTTGAAGTTGGCGCCGGGCCAGGCACATTGGCGCGAGGAATTTTTGATGCGCGACCAAAGTGCATATCCGCGCTGAAATATGTTGCCGTTGAAATCTCTAAAGCACAGCGCGCATTGCATCCAAGTTTTGTGGAGTCAATGGCAGATTTCCCTGACAGGACGATTCAGGGCGTTGTGCTTTCGAACGAACTGTTGGACAATTTGCCGTTCAAGCTATTTGTCTACGACGGAGTGTGGAAAGAAGCATTCGTTGCGTTGGGCGATGGTGGAAAATTCGTTGAGGTATTGAGACATGTTGACGAAGTTCCCGAAGTTCTACCTAAAACAGCACCACTCGGGTCGCGCGCTCCAATTCAAACTGCTGCTACACAGTGGTTGCTCAAAGTGTCGCAGAAGATGAGTAATGGAAAAGTGTTGGTCTTTGACTATTGCAGTGAATCGACGAGCCAAATTGCCGTAACTCCATGGCGTGAATGGTTACGCACCTACAAAGAACACGAGCGCGGAGTGCACTATTTGCTTGACCCAGGTTCGCAAGACATCACAACACAGGTAATGGTGGACCAGTTGATGCAGGTGGTTCCATCTCTGACTAATGCCAAACAGTCAGAATGGCTGAATTCATATGGAATTGGCGAACTAGTTTCCGAAGGAATGGAGTACTGGGAAGCTCATAAATCTTCTCCAGATATTGCAGCAATGAAAATGCGTAGTCGCTCCAACGAGGCACAAGCACTCACCAGCCACGATGGGCTTGGTGCGTTTAGCGTGCTGGAACTTGAGCTGTAGCTAGTTGCTTTTCGGGCAGACTCGTAAGCCACGCTCCTACAATCACGATCAGCATTCCAACAACGGAGAGCCACATGATTGGCTCATTGTTGAATACTTTCCCCAGAACCGTGCCAACAATTGGGGTGAAGTAAGTAGGAATCATGCTGCGAACTGCGCCTGTTCGTTTGGTGAGCAATGCGAATAGAACAAATGCGAATCCAGTTCCGAGTACTCCGAGAAGTGCAAGTGCGCCGAGTGCTGGCCACGCAAATGTTGAACGCGAAACTCCCCACAATCCAAAGGGAAGCGAAAGTGCACAGGCAACAAGTTCAACGTGAAGCATGAGTGTTGCCGGGCTGTACACAGCCTGCAGGGGTCGAGCAAGATTGATTGCAACTGCATAGGAAAGCAATGCCAGCAGCAAAAGTGAAATTCCCTTTGCGTCTGCAGTTGATCCTTCTCGAATTGACGGCACGGCAATCAGTGCAATACCTGAAAATCCAACGAGCACTGCCAGCATCCGCCGAGGGCTTGGAACAATGCGCACCCAAATTGCGGTGATGACAGTGACCACAACCGGAAGTCCGCCATTCATCATTCCGGTAATGGCGCTAGACACAGATTCTTCAGCGAGCGGATACAACAAGAACGGCAACGCCATCCAAACGAAGCCGAGGGCAAGTAGTCGAGGCCAATGTTCTTTGGCAA
Organism: Acidimicrobiaceae bacterium; assembly: GCA_947467375.1. GTDB lineage: Bacteria > Actinomycetota > Acidimicrobiia > Acidimicrobiales > Ilumatobacteraceae > UBA3006. The sequence goes on from CANIHL010000017.1 coordinate 23,003, forward strand.
TTCGTTTACGCGCACTTGGAATAAGCAGCAACGCAGCAGCGCCAAATGCAGTTCTTCCGAGAGGAATCACCGATGAATCGAAGTGGCGGATTGCGATTTTGATCAACAAAAATGATGAGCCCCATGTGAGCGCCATGCCAATTGAAAGCAGCCAGTCAAGGGGTGTGAATGTTGCCTGGGTTTCGGCTGTATTGGCTGATTTCATGTCGGGGACTAGTCTCGCATCTATCGCTAGTGGCATGAAATACACAGGAGTGGCACCCAGATGAATGAGGATCTGAACGGAATTGAAGCGCTTTCTTACGAGCTTCGCAAGTTTCCACCTTCCCTCGATTTCGTAGCCAATGCGCATGTTTCGGACGAATCGATGTACGACGAAGCATCTGCCGACCACGAGAAATTCTGGGACCGCCAGGCACGAGAACTTGTGGACTGGAACGAGCCTTGGACGCAGGTATGTGAGTGGGATCTTCCATATTCCGAATGGTTTGTTGGTGGAAAACTGAATGTTTCCTATAACTGCCTCGATCGACATGTGCTTGCCGGCAAAGGAAGCAAAGTTGCGTTCTTCTGGGAAGGCGAACCTGGTGACAGCCGAGTAGTGACGTATGCGGAGCTTCTTGATGAAGTCCAGAAGTTCGCAAATGTGTTGAAGTCGTTGGGCGTAGAAAAAGGCGACAGAGTAAATATTTATTTGCCGATGATTCCTGAAGCGGCAGTTGCAATGTTGGCGTGTGCGCGAATTGGGGCAGCACATAGCGTTGTTTTTGGTGGTTTTTCTTCGCAAGCACTTGCTGACCGTATTAATGATGCTGAAGCGAAAGTTTTGATTACCGCAGATGGCGGATGGCGCCGCGGCGAAGTATTCCCGCTGAAGTCTCAGGCAGACGATGCAGTGAAACTCACGAGCACAATTGAGCATGTGGTTGTGGTGAAGCGCGGAGGAAACGACGTTGCTATGCAAACTGGTCGTGATCACTGGTATCACGAACTTATGGAAAATGCAGATGCCGTTTGCCCTGCAGAACCCATGGACTCAGAGCAATTGCTCTTTTTGCTGTACACCTCGGGAACAACGGGGAAGCCAAAGGGCATTATGCACACCACGGGCGGATATCTGACCCATGTTGCCTACACATTTAAATACGTGTTTGACCACAAACCAGAGACTGACATTTTTTGGTGTACTGCCGATGTCGGTTGGGTAACCGGACATAGTTACATCGTGTACGGACCACTTGCCAATGGCGCAACGCAAGTGATGTACGAAGGTGTTCCAAACTTTCCTGGCAACGATCGCATGTGGTCAATTATCGAAAAGTACAAAGCAACAATTTTCTACACAGCGCCAACCGCAATTCGTACTTTTATGAAATGGGGAACGCAGGAACCAGCCAAGCACGATTTATCGTCGCTTCGTTTAATGGGAAGTGTTGGAGAACCAATTAACCCAGAAGCATGGATGTGGTATCACGAACATATTGGTGGTGGGAATTGCCCAATTGTTGATACGTGGTGGCAAACCGAAACTGGTGGAATCATGATTGCACCGCTTCCTGGTGCAACGGTTACGAAGCCTGGTTCTGCAACGCGGCCATTGCCGGGAGTTGGTGCCGAACTCGTTGATGAACTCGGTCAGCCGGTGACTAAAGGCGGCGGATATTTAACGTTGACTAAACCATGGCCGGGAATGTTGCGTGGCATTTGGGGCGACCAAAAGCGCTATCGAGAAACCTATTGGAGTCGCTTTAGCAATCGATACTTTGCGGGAGACGGAGCAAAGCTGGACGACGACGGATACCTGTGGTTGCTTGGCCGCGTAGACGATGTGATGAACGTTTCAGGACATCGCATAAGTACCACTGAAGTTGAATCTGCACTGGTGTCGCATCCATCCGTTGCGGAGGCCGCAGTTGTTGGAGCAAATGACGCAACAACAGGGCAGGCGATTATCGCTTACGTGACTTTGCGCGGTGGTTTAGAAGTAGACGAGAAGGTATTGCGGGACCATGTGGCACAAGAAATCGGTGCGATCGCCAAACCGAAAACGATTTATTTCACGCCTGATTTGCCGAAGACTCGAAGCGGAAAGATCATGCGACGGCTGCTGCGCGATGTTGCAGAAGGTCGCAACTTAGGTGACACCACGACACTTGCTGATGCATCGGTAGTGAATGAATTGCAACGCCGCGCAGTTGAAGCACCAACCGAGGATTAGGGTTTGCTGGTGCAAAATAACGCTAATCAAACTGCTGCTAATCAAATCGTTGAACATGACCGATTGACTTATGGCGATCAATTCAGGCCCAAAGGTTGGTACTGGCATGCTTTCGGATCACGGTTCGCTGGTCCAAGAATTTTGAAGTTACCCGCAATTGTGCGAGCACCAATTTTTCTTCTTCGGAATTTTCGCTTTTATCGACTTCCACGTCCTATTCCGTTTACATTTGATGCAGATGGTATGGCGACATCTGCAATTCCAAGTTTCCTTAATCGGTCAGAGTTCGTTAGTGCATATTTTCGAATGAGAGTCGCTTCTCGTGCGGTTGTAGATCCGGGATTGCAATGGCGCGTCCATCAGGCAATGTGGTGCGCGGCAAACTGCATGAAAATTGATGGTGACTTTGTTGAATGTGGAACCGGGAAAGGACTAATGATGTCCGCTGTTCTTGATTCGCTACCAAATTGGAATACTTCCGTAAAACGCTTACTTCTGTTTGACACCTTCAGTCCGTTTGGAATTGATCCATCAAGTGGAAAGAATTTAGAAGAACATGGCGTGCGAGGAACATACGCGTCAAATATTGAAGAGGTGGCTCAAAATTTTTCTGAATGGCAAAGAGTTGAGTTGATTCAGGGGTTTCTTCCTGAAACTCTTTCTCAAGGAAAAATTGAAAAGATCGCATTCCTTCACGTCGACCTTAATCACGCACCTGCCGAAGTTGCAGTGGTACGTGCACTGTGGTCAAGTGTTCAACGCGGAGGCATCATGTTGTTGGACGATTACGCCCAAGTGCAACAACAAAATGACGCAATGAATCAATTAGCAAAAGAGTTGTCGTTTGAAATTCTGACAACTGCAAGCGGCCAAGGAATAGTCGTAAAGTCCTAGTTTTATGACTGATCTCAGCGACTTAACTCTCGTTATTCCTGCGTACAACCGGCCTGCATACCTTGGACGTCAAATTGACTATTGGGCTGGATCAGGCGTGCAGTTGTGCATTCTTGATGGTTCTAAAAATTCAGCAGATCCTGAATTTATTGCAGGCATGGGCCCAGATGTTCACTACGAATACATGCCTATCGGTTTTAATGAACGACTTGTACATGCTTCAAAAATCGTAAAAACAAAATATGTGGCTCTGCTTGGCGACGATGAGTTGTATGTAAAGCAAGGACTTCGAGATTGTTTGGATTTGCTAGACGCAGATCAGCGTTTAATTGGTTGTGTTGGTCGCTCTTTGTTCTTTTTTCATCGCGAAGGTGAAATCTATGGGCATCAGGTGTACGGAAAAAGTCAAGATATTCCTGAAATGTATGGTGAGCACCTTGCTCGTCTAAGAAACTCGTTTCCCCAAGGAGATCCGAGTGGGGCTCCCTACCTTTTGTACGGGATTTTTCGAAAAGAACAGTGGTGCGCAATGTTTAGTACGGCTTACTCTCGGCATTACAGCTCTGGCTATGTCTACGAACTCGCACTGCTCATTATCGGCGCGTGTTTAGGGCCAACAAAAATGGTTGACTCGCTGGTGTGGTTGAGAAGTGGTGAGAACCCTGCAATGTCTAGTGCTGCAGTGAATCGCAAAATCGGAACGGGAGAGTGGGGCACGTCTTCGGAATTTGCATCGGAATACGAAGATTTCGTACGACGCTTAACAGAGGAACTGACACGTCGGGGTGTTACTCCACCAGAGAGTATTGAACAAGCAGTTCGAGATGTTGCTGAGCAGTTTTTTGCTTACTCGCTGCACAAACCACATCGTCCGATTGCGTATTGGCATCGAGTGTTATATTTCGCAGCAAGAAATACTCCACGCTGGGCAAAGACCCTGCTTAAGCGAAACATGAATAAGACCCTGGGAACGGTGTTGGATTACAAAGGCGTTGCATTTAGCGATGCACTAGTGCAATTGAGAGACAACGGCGTTGAATTCAATTCTGAAGAAATGAAAGAACTGAGTGAGTTTCTGCTGGCGTTTCACTCAACGCTTGAGAGCTAACTAATCGCGGAAGTTTTCGAATTGCAGCGGTACTTCAAGATCTGACGATTTAAGCAGCGCCATGGTTTCTTGAAGATCGTCACGCTTTTTTCCCGTAACGCGAATTTGTTCGCCTTGGGTTTGACTGCTTACTCCCTTAGGACCTTTTTCTTTAATCAACTTATTTATTTCGCGTGCTTTATCGGAATTTATTCCAACTTTTACCGTCACAATTTGTCGGACGCTTTCTCCTGAGGCCTGCTCGATCTTTCCCCAGTCCACTCCCTTGAGGGAGACCTGACGCTTCACGAGTTTCTCTTCAAGAAGAAGCTTGAGAGCGCGGAGGCGGTCCTCGCTAGAAGTACGAAGGGTAAGTACGAGTTCCTTTTGCTCAATGGAGGAATCAGTATTTTTGAAGTCGAAACGGTTTGCTAGTTCACGTTGAGCCTGATCTACGGCATTTTTTAGTTCTTGGCGGTCTACTTCGGATACAACATCAAAACTTGGCATGGGGACACAATACCTAAGCCGATAGAGTGTTTCCTTCGTGGGTCGGTACCCAA
>CANIHL010000018.1 GCA_947467375.1 Acidimicrobiaceae bacterium
GTCTGCGCTCAAAATGATGTGATCTTCTTCCACGAATTTTTCCTCCCTAGTTCCTCGAACAGTCGCGATGACGCGCCTACACCGAGGTAATTACAACGGTGTCATTGTGGCAAAGATATGGGGAAAATGCAAATACACAGGGTTTTGCGACTTCAGCACTCCCTAGCGACGACCCGCCATGGTTCGTTTGTGATCCAAGAAATCGACGAGTACATAGTCGCCCAAATTGTCTGGAGTAGTGAAAAAAGCCTTGCCTTTATTGATCTTTGTGAGCTGTTCAATGAACCTGCGCAGACCATTATCGGCGTCAAGCATGAAGGTATTAATGCGAATTTGTTCCTTCGTGCAACGTGTCACTTCTCTCAGTGTTGCCTCCACAGTTTCATGAACAGGAGGATAATTAAAGAAGATTTCGCCACTTGGCATGATGTGGGCAGTGGGCTCTCCATCGGTGATCATGATGATTTGTTTGGTGCCTGTTTGTCGCGACAACATTTTTCGCGCAAGCGTGAACGCATGGTGCATGTTCGTGCCGTATGCAAAGTCCCACGACACTTCAGGAATGCTCTCGGGTTTCAGTTCACGAGCAATTTCACCAAAGCCCACAACGCCTAAATAATCCCTAGGAAATTGGGACGAAATGAGGTGGTGCAGGGCCATAGCCACCTTCTTGGCAGGCAAGAAATTGTCACGCATTGGCATGCTGAGCGACAGGTCTAACAACAACACCGTTGACGAACGAGTGGAATGTTCGGTGCGTTCAATTTCAAAATCTTCTGGTGATAAACCGATCGGCAACCCGGAACCATTTCGTCGCAATGCGTTGCGCAGCGTTCCATGAAGGTCGAGTCGAAACGGATCTCCAAATTCGTATGGCTTCGTGTCGTTTGCGCGTTCGTGACCGATGCCTGTTGCATCAATTTTGTGTTGGCCAACCATGTCCTTGCGCAGCTTGCCGAACAGTTCGCGCAGCGCGTTGGCACCAAGTTTGCGGATAGCCCTCGGCGTGAGTTGCATGCGACCTTCGCGCTGGTCGATGAGTCCGGCGTCCTGCATCATCTTCGACAATTTCGACAGCTGGTCAAGCGATTTCGCGGCATCGTCACCAAGGAGGTCGCGCACCTTGTCCATGTCCGCCTCTGCCAAAGAGGCTGGATTACTGGCGTTTTTCATGAGGTTTTCAAGCTGTTCGAGATCGGATAAATCCTGCATCGATTGCATGGCTTGCTGGAAACCCATCGGCTCTTGACCCGAAAAGTCGTACTCGTTGTTCCACCCGGCTTGAGGAAACATGCCTTGCAAATTTTGCGACAACTGATCCATTTGCCAACGCAAGTCCATGTCTTCTAACAATTGCTCGGAAAGTTGCTGCAACTGCGCTCGTTGCTCTGGCGTCATTGAATTCAACATGGCTTGAGCCATTGCCATGCGTTGTGCCATGTGTTCAAGCAATTCGTCAAGCGATTGCGGATTCTCTGGAAAGAAATCACCAAACTTTTCCATGAACGCTTCGAACTGGGGGTCTTCGCCGTTTTTGCGACGTTCCAGCATTTCGTTTAATGCGGCCATCATGTCCTTCGTGCGCGCCATTTGTTCTGGTGACATGTTCTGCACCGCGCTCGACATTTGGTCCAATTGTTGCTGCATTAATTGCTCTCGCAATTTGTCCATGAGCGATTCAAAACGCTGTTGCGCAGAAGGAGATTCGAAGTCGTAGTGCTGCAGTTCGCGAATTTTTCCCGCTAAATCATCGGGCAACATGTCGAGCGTGAAGTTGTTACCTGCAACCTGTCGCTCTTCGTCCACAATGTCATTCAATTCATCGGCAATTTCGGAATACACACCGCCAAGATCGCCGCGTTCTTGAATTTTCTCGCGCTGTTCACGCAACCGCTTCATCAATTCGCGTAAACCTGGCATCTGGTTGCCGTCTAGATCTCGCATACCGTTTTGCATCATCTTGCGCATTGCGGTGTTGATGTCGCCGTGATAGGTCAAATCGTCCGCAAGTTCGTCAAGGAGCGAATCCGCATCAATCTCAAACCCGCGCTGAGTACCGTCCCATCGCGAATAGGTAAACCGAGATGCCATATGCGAACCATACCCCTAGGCTGAGGTCAGATATGCGGTTCAGACGGACGTTCATCTTCGTAGACCTTTCTGGATTTACGGACTACACCGAAAATTTCGGTGATGGCGCCGCCGCGCAATTGCTCGCCAACTTCCGTGGCGTGGCTCGCGCAGTTGGATCGCACCAAGGCGTGCGAATTGACAAGTACTTGGGTGATGGTCTGATGGCTGTTGCTGTAGAGGCCGAAGACGGCATCACGTTTGCCATGATGTTGCAACGCAACGCAGCAGTTGCGTGTGCGCCGCTGTCATTGCGCATTGGTATTGCAACCGGCGACACCATGTTGTTCGAGGGCCAGGACTACATCGGCTCTGCACCAAACATGGCAGCCCGCTTGTGCGACGCTGCCGCTGGACTTGGCACGCTCATTCCGCTTGACCAAGCAATTGATTTGCCCGTTGGCGTGTACACCGTGCCTCACGAACCCGTAGTTCTGCCTGGTTTTGCCCACCCAATTGAGGTTGCGATTCTTGCTGGAGAGCCACTCATTGATAGTCGTTCCGACATCAACGAAGTGTGGAATGGCTCCCCTTTTGTTGGCTAGTTAAGCCCTACCCGCGCGAGCGATACGTAGCGCGTGAACCCGTTGAGTCTTTGTTCAAGCGCTTTGAAAGATGCAAGCCCTCGAGCACAAACTCCACTGCGCTTGCCACCACTGAAGGCGATGCATCCGCACCAACGATTTGTGTCACTAGATCACGCAATGCAGGAATGTCGGTGAACATTGCGCCATAGGCAACTGACTCAACATCTTCGCCAGCGTGCAACACCACTCCACCATCAAATGCTTCAACCACTTCGCGAATCTTTTCTCCAGTTACGCGTTGTTTGAAAACTTGCAGCACCGCAGTCTTCACAATGTTTTCCAAAATTGCAGACTCTCGACCGTCTTCGGTGGTTTCGAATTCCACTTTTCCGGCAGTAGATGCAGCTAGCGAAGCTAGGTCGCTCACGCGCGGCGCAACTTGAGTCTCACCTATGCGTAATGCGCGGCGAACTGCGTTCGCTGCAAGCGTTTCGTAGTTGCTGACCGACAACCGCACGCTGACGCCACTGCGTTGATTGACATGACTACTTGAGCGTGCGATGTGACTGATCGTGGTCACCACTTCTTCCATGAACGATGGCCACGTAACTACAACATTGCCGATGCTTGAAGTACGAGCCTCTTGGCGAACAATGTTCATTTCGGTTTCCACTTCCAGTGGATAGTGCGTTCGAATTTGGCTTCCGAAACGGTCCTTCAGCGGCGTAATCATGCGACCACGATTGGTGTAGTCCTCGGGGTTTGCCGAAGCCACCAACATCACGTCAAGTGGCAAACGGATTTTGTAACCACGAATTTGCACATCGCGCTCTTCAAGTACGTTGAGCAAACCCACTTGAATTCGTTCTGCCAAGTCGGGCAATTCGTTGATTGCGAAAATACCGCGATTGGTACGTGGAACGAGCCCGTAGTGAATGGTGAGTTCGTCGCTGAGGTAACGCCCTTCAGCAACTTTGATGGGGTCAACTTCGCCAATGAGGTCGGCAATTGATGTGTCGGGAGTTGCGAGTTTTTCGCCGTAACGATCTTCGCGATTCACCCATGAAATCGGTGCATTGTCGCCCATTTTTTCTACAAGTTCGCGCGCGTGTCGCGACACTGGGTTGTACGGGTCATCGTTAATTTCGCTGCCTTCAATGATTGGCATCCACTCGTCGAGCAAGCCGGTGAGCGAACGGATCATGCGCGTTTTTGCTTGACCACGTTCTCCAAGAAAAATCACATCGTGTCCAGCGAGCAATGCATTTTCAAGTTGTGGCATCACCGTGTCTTCGTAACCCAACACTCCTTCGAACAATTGCTGTCCTGTCGAAATTCGCGCAACAGCATTGCGTCGCAACTCTTCTTTAACCGGAATGGATTGCCAGCCCGAGGCGCGAAGTGCCCCAAGAGTTGCAGGCAGTGAGTGTGCGGAGGTATGGGCGTTGGCCATGCGCCGACGATACCTGCCGCCTGCACAAGCGGCATAGGCGAGCGTTTATTGTGAGTTCATGACTACTTCCTCACCGCAAGTCGCCGTTGTTACTGGAGCCAATTCAGGCATTGGTCGCGCCACGGCATTGCACTTGGCCCAGCAGGGTTACCGCGTCTTTGGCACCGTTCGTTCTCTGGACAAAGCCGGCAAGTTGCAGGCTCGCGCGAACGAGCTAGGCGCATCGGTCGAACTCATCGAATTAGATGTTGCAGACGATGCGTCGGTGCAACGTGGATTCGCCGACATTTTTCGCGCCACGAATTGTGTTGACGTGTTGGTTAATAACGCTGGCATTGGAGGCAACGGTGTGGTTGAAGAAAGCACTTCGCAGATGTATCACGATGCGTTCAACGTGAACGTGGTTGGTGCCATTCGTTGCACTCAACAAGTGTTGCCAAATATGCGTGAACGAAAAAAGGGAACCATTGTGAATATCACGTCTGTTGTTGGAAAATTTGCAGCAATTGCACAGGCGCCATACGTCGCATCAAAGTGGGCATTCGAAGGTGTCAGTGAAGAACTCGCTCAAGAATTGGCGCCGTTTGGAATTCGTGTAGTGATTATTGAACCAGGTGTCACCAAGTCGTCAATCTTTGCGAAAAACATCGACGCACCAAATCAAAGTGGTGCATACGACGCTCACTATCGACGCATGTTCGCGTTTTACGCTGCAGGAATTACCAACGCCACTCCCGCAGAAGAAGTTGGTGCCCTCATTCATCACGCCATCACCACCGACACTCCACATTTGCGTTACGCATGCTCGTGGGCTGGCCCTGAAATCGTTGCTGGCCGTGCCAAACAATCAGACTCTGACTGGGTCGCCATGGCTGCCTCAGAGCACGATTCGGACTACTTCGATGCCTTTAAAACCGCGTACGGAGTGGGTTTAAGCAATAGTTGACAAAATTGGTCGGGATTCGGATATCGTGACGGCTCCACGTTCTATAAGGAGATCAACATGTCCGTACGTCTTGGCGATGTCGCCCCTGACTTCACTGCACAAACCACCCAAGGTGAAATTAAATTTCACGAATGGTTGGGCGATTCATGGGGCGTGCTGTTTAGCCACCCGAAAGACTTCACACCGGTCTGCACCACCGAACTTGGTTATGTAGCCAAGATCAAGCCTGAGTTCGACAAGCGCAATGTAAAAGTCATCGGACTTTCAGTTGACAGTGTTGAATCACACGAAAAGTGGGAAGGAGATATTGGAGAAACACAGGGAACCCCTGTGAACTTCCCCATGATCGGTGACCCAGATCGCAATGTTTCCAACTTGTACGACATGATTCACCCAAATGCAAACGACACACTCACGGTTCGCAGCGTGTTCGTTATTGGACCAGACAAAAAGGTGAAGCTCACCATCACCTACCCAGCATCAACTGGCCGCAACTTCGACGAAGTGCTTCGTGTTATTGACTCGTTGCAACTCACCGCAAAATTCAAAGTGGCAACTCCAGCAAACTGGAAAGATGGCAACGACGTCATCATCGGTGCTGCAGTTACCGACGAAGAGGCAAAGACCCTCTTCCCTGGTGGTTGGAAGACCGTGAAGCCTTACCTTCGCGTGTTGCCACAGCCAAAATAAGCGCGACATAACGTCCACATTTATTGGGTCGTAGGCTGAGGGGTATGACTAATCCCTCAGCCGCGACTGCAACCAACGTCTCCAAAATTTATGGTCACGGAGACAGCGAAGTACGAGCACTCGACAATGTGTCAGTGCAGTTCGAAACCGGAAAATTCACTGCCATCATGGGGCCAAGCGGCTCTGGCAAGTCCACTCTCATGCATTGCATGGCGGGTCTCGATGAAATGACTGAGGGTTCAGTCACTATTGCCGAAATTGATATCGCGAGTTTGAAAGACAAGGAACTCACCAAACTTCGCAGAGACAAGATTGGCTTTGTCTTTCAGTCGTTCAACTTGGTTCCAACACTTACCGCAGATGAAAACATCCGTCTGCCATTGCTGCTTGGAAACAACAAGGGCAACGAAGAGTGGATTCAGAAAGTAATTAACACAGTTCACTTGCAAGATCGATTGACTCACCGTCCAAGCGAGCTTTCCGGTGGACAGCAACAGCGTGTTGCAGTAGCTCGTGCGCTTGCCAGCGAACCAGCAATTATTTTCGCCGACGAGCCAACCGGAAACCTCGACTCAACAACTGGAAATGAAATTCTTTCGTTCATGCGCAAAGCCGTAGACGAATTAGGTCAAACCATCGTGATGGTGACGCATGATCCTGTTTCTGCAAGTTACGCAGACCGCATCGTATTCTTGAAAGACGGAAAAATTGCAGGTGAGTTGCTGCAGCCAACTCCGGAACTCGTGCTTGATTACATGAAGAAATTGGGCCACTAAATCATGTTGCGTATTGCACTTAAGGGAATATTGGGTCGCAAGGCACGTCTGGTTCTCACATCGCTTGCGGTTATTTTGGGCACTTCATTTCTGTCAGGTACCGCGGTGTTTTCTGCGACTCTCAACCGCACATTTGACAACTTGTTCTCCGATGTATTCCGCAATGTTGATTCCTATGTTCGATCGACACAAGTAATCGAAGCCGACTTCGGCGCAGAAGAGCGTCAGCGAATTCCAGCCGAACTCATAGCCACGATCGAAGCCGTACCTGGTGTTGCCGATGTGCAGGGCGACATTCAAGCCTTTGCGCGAATTATCGGCAAGGACGGCAAACCACTTGGTTCCGAGGGCGCAGGACCACCGACATTTGGTGGCGTGGGTCAAGAATTCAAAGGTGCACTCTGGACCATTAGCGAAGGTCGTTTCGCTGCAGGTCCAACCGAAGTGGCACTCGACGAGGCATCAGCAAAAGCCGGCAAATACAACATTGGCGACACAGTCAAAGTCGTTGCTCAAGCAGGAAGCCGCGACTTCACCTTGGTAGGAATTGCATCGTATGGCGATGTGCGTTCACCAGGTGGAGCAACGTTTGCACTCTTCGACCTTGCCACAGCACAAGAGTTTCTTGCCAAGCCTGGCTTTGTTGACGCCATCTTGATATCTGGCGATGGTTCAGTTTCAGATGAAGAACTTGCACAAGTAATTAGTTCAGCCATTCCAGGTTCGTACAAGACCGAGACGCTTACTGGCGCGCAAATCACCAAGGAAACACAGGACCAAATCGGAACTGCGCTCAGTTTCTTCAGTATTTTGCTTTCCACATTTAGCTACATCGCACTTGGCGTTGGAAGCTTCGTCATTTACAACGTGTTTTCCATTAGTGCGGCACAGCGCCAGCGCGAAAATGCACTCCTGCGAGCAATTGGCGCATCGAAGAAGCAAGTGACGCGTGCATTGATGATTGAGTCAGTCGTAGTTGGTCTCTTCGGTTCAACCATTGGGTTGTTTGCAGGCATCGGCCTTTCAAAGGGACTCAGCGCGTTACTGAAAGCCGCGAGCATCGACCTTCCAAGTGGCGATCTCGTGGTACCTAGCTCTGCAATTGTCAACACCATTGTTGTTGGACTTATTGTCACGGTCGCATCGGCATGGTTGCCAGCGCGTCGTGCAGGTCGAGTGCCTCCACTAGCCGCAATGCGTGAAACCGCAATTGAAGTGGTCGCCCTCGGTCGTCGTCGCACACTATTTGGACTGTTTCTTATTGCTCTTGGCGCTGCAGCCATCATCGCTGTAACCAGTGGAGCAAGTAACAAATGGCTTGGTCTTGGAATCCTGTTTGTATTTTCCGGCACCATCACACTTGGACCAGTAATTGCTCGACCAGTTGCATTGATCCTCGGAAAGCCAGCCCAATCATTGCGCGGAGTTACGGGAACCATGGCACGGCAGAACAGTGCGCGAAACCCAAAGCGAACGTCACGCACCGCTTCACCAGTACTCATTGGAGTTGCGCTTGTTACCGCTGTCGCAGCGCTTGCCGCAAGTATCAGTTCTCAAATTGATGGTGTATTCACGAAACAATTCAAAGGTGACTTTGCGATTAGCACCAACGCTCGTGGTTTCGGTGGCCTTAGCCCATCACTTGCCGACGACATCAACACGCTTCCTGAAGTTGAGCGCGCAACGGGAATTGGCCTGCTCACCGTAAAGATTGATGGCAAAGGTCAATACCTCACCACTATCAATCCAGCGACAGTTGAAGGCGTCTACGACATCGGCCTGATCTCCGGGTCATATTCAGATCTCACTCCTGAAACTATTTTTGTTTCGCAGAAATACGCAGAGAACAACGATGCAAAACTTGGCGACACCATTGCAGTAACACTTGCCGACGCTCAAGTAAAAACGCTTTCCATCGCTGGTATTTACGAATTTGATGACATTGCCGGCAAGTACACGGTTAGTCGTGATCTCACCAAAGACACCACGGTGATTACCTTCGATCTGGGTATATACATCAAAATCAAATCTGGTGTTTCGGAGACAGCTGCAAGAACTGCACTACAAGTTGCGGTAGATAAGTACGGACAAGGCACCTTGCTGTCGAAACGCGAATACATCGATTCGCAATCGGGCCAGATCAACCAACTTCTTGGCCTGATCTATGGCTTGCTCTTCCTGTCGGTCATCATTGCCGTGGTCGGAATCATCATCACGTTGCTGCTCTCGGTGTTCGAACGTCAGCGTGAAATTGGCCTGTTACGGGCTGTGGGTATGACCAAGAGTCAGGTGCGCACCACGGTGCGTTGGGAAAGTGTGATTACGTCCCTCCTTGGCGCTGTTGTCGGCATTGTTCTAGGTGTCGGTTTGGGTTGGGTCATTGTGTACGCACTTCGCGACCAAGGTCTTTCATCATTTTCGGCACCCGTGGGAACCACCGTGTCCATTTTGATCATGGCCTTCATCATCGGCGTTCTTGCTGCTGTGTACCCAGCTTGGCGAGCAACCCGCGTGAACTTGCTTTCGGCAATCACCACTGCGTAATGACCCCAGCAGACCTGACGCCAGAAATGTTGGAGTTCCTTCGGGAACGCCATTTAGCAACGCTCACCACCCTGCGGCCAGATGGCTCACCTCACGTAGTACCTGTTGGGTTTACATACGACGAAGACAAACACGTTGTGCGAGTGATTACGTTTGCGCCGTCACAAAAAGCTAAACATGCGCAACGTGGTGGGCGCGCAGTGGTGTCACAAGTAGACGGTGGTCGTTGGCTCACACTTGAAGGAACTGTGCGTTTAGCAACGCGAGATAACGACAATGCAGAAGTGGACGAAGCGTGTGCTCGTTATGCGCAGCGTTACCGTCAACCAAAAGAACGTGACAATCGCGTAGCAATTATTATTTCCGTCGACCGCATCATGGGTCGCGTTGCGTCACCTAACGAATAGTTAGTTAAACGAATCTTGACCGTCACCACGCATGGTGACGAATTCGTTCATCAACATCTGTGATGCAGGATGGCTGTCGCCAAAGGCAGGCGTGCGATCAATGGAGAGCGGTGTGAAGTTGGGGCTCACCAATGGCTGATGTCCTGTTTGGCAACCCGGGCACCAGTACAACACGCGGTTTGCTTCGCCATGGTGCGCAACACGAATGAGGTCTCCGCAGCGCTGGCATGCCTTACCTTGGCGTCCATAAACGGCCATTTCATTGGTCGAAGTGGCATTTTTCGCCTCGTAGTGCATGTGCGCAAGAAGTGACTCTTGAGCCAATAGCAGCAACTCGCGACACTCCGCGCGCTTCATTTCACCAATGCGTGCCCATGGATGTATTTCGCATGCCCACATAATTTCGCAGCGGAACACATTGCCCACTCCCGAAACTACGCGCTGATCAAGTAGCACTTCTGAAACCGTTGCATCTTTATCTTCATATTGCATCATGCGATCAACGCACTCTTCAATATCAACATCGTGATGACACAAGTCGGGGCCAAGCTTGCCAAGAATTGGATGTCGACGTGGGTCGTAGTCGCGAAACGTTTCCAAACTGACTGCACCGAAGCACACGGCAATCCAATCTGAAACTGCAATGACTACTTGCGCGCGTTCACGTGGTTTCGACCACTGCTCACCACGGCGATACAAATGCCACGAACCGGAAATGCGAAATGTTGAATGCAACACCACGCCGTCATCCCACACCATTTCAATGTTCTTGCCAAACGTGCGCACTTCTTCAATGGTGTGTCCAAGCACGGGGCGAATTCCATCGCATCCAAGGGCATCGAAAGCCAATGTTTGCTTGCCGATGAGGGCGGTGCGAAGAGCAACTGCGGTGCGATAAACCGAGTTGACTTCAAGCATGAGGAAAGATTATTCACCTCACCATGTAGTTTGAGGGATCACCCCATGAATGACACACACGACGACTCACAAGACCCTCTCGTTCGACGAGCAGCGCAACGTTATGGAACTGTTGGCGCGATGTTGGCAGGTGGAATGGTGGTGTTTGACAAACTGCTTGGACGTAAACCAAAACAAGAAGCTGCTGTTGTTATCGAAGCTTCAAGTGATCCGATTGATATCGATCACGATGGCATCACGGTTGAAGTAAACGACCATCTCACCGTGCACTCGCCCGCACCAAGCAAACGAACGAGTGGCATGCGCGTGGTCAAAAAGCGCCATAAAACCCAATAAATATAAGGGTTTTACAGTTACGGAAGTTGGCCGACTGAAGCCAAAGCCAGTCGCACCAGGCGGTCGTGACCGCTGGTCATTTCCTTCACCATTTGTTCCGAAGTTGCCTGAGTAGGTGTAAACCACCCGAGGTCCAACGCTTGTTGCGTCGGTTGGCAATCGCCAGAGACGGGAACAACGTAGGCCAAACTCACCGCATGATGTCGCGGGTCATGAAAGCCACTGATACTCGGGTCTGGAAAGTATTCAACAACGGTGAATGGGGCCGGCTCAAGCGGCACTCGCGGCAATGCAAGTGGTCCTAAGTCTTTTTCTAAGTGTCGCAAAATCGCTTCACGGATGCGTTCGCCCAATAACACACGACCCGAAACCACGGTGCGGCTAATGGACCCGTCTGGCGCCTGACGCAACAACATGCCCACATGAGTTACTTCCCCCATGTCATTTACCCGCACGGGCACAGCGTCGACATACACAAGAGGCACTTGCCCGCGCACATCATTCAGAGTTTGCGGGTCAAGCCAGTTGGTTTTGACATCAATACTGTCGGTCACAGCGCCTCCTCATTGCGTTGATCCATTGTCCCAGAAACTTCTGCGTAAGCGTGGAATACCTCGCACACAGTGAATTCATATGCGAAGGTATCTCCATGAATCGCTCATCACTGAAAGACAAACTTTGGATTCCACTCGGCGTATTTGTGCTGCTTGCAGGAATCACCCACTTCGCAAACCCCGACTTTTTCGACGCCATTGTTCCCCCATGGTTGCCGCCAAGTGAGCGCTTTTGGACATACATCAGTGGTCTTGCCGAAGTCGCAATCGGCATAGCCATATTGCTTCCTAAATATCGCCGTCTCGGAGGATGGGCAGCTTTCGCATTGTTTATCGCCGTGTACCCCGCAAACCTGTACATGGTGTGGGACTGGCGCGACCGCTCTACTGCAGAACAAGTGGTGTCATGGGTACGACTCCCATTTCAATTGCTCTTTTTATGGCTAGCTATGCAGGTAGCGAAAAACAGTGCAGTTACTTCGTTAACTCAACGCCAGAAATCTGTTTAATACGGTCGCGCAAAAACTCGAAGGCCGTTTTGTTTTCGGCAATCAGCACATCATCGGCTGGGTGCAAAAACAGCGGGGTTGAAATTCGCGCACGCTTGGCTGCTTCACCAACAGGATTATTCACTCGGTGTGTCGTGCTTGGGTAATACCCATTCGTTACATAGTCCAACATGTCGCCCGCATTAATGGCCACGCTGCCCGGGTCGCAAGGAACATCGTGCCACTTGCCATCTAGGTCGCGTACTTGTAATCCCGGCTCATTTGAAGCCGGTAATACCGTGATCATGTTGATGTCTTCATGTGCAGCAGCACGTACCGCATCTGCTGGCTCGTTGCCACGCAATGGTGGGTAATGCAATATTCGTAGCAATGTGCGACGCGTGCCTTCAATCATTTGAGAAAGTGGCATCGAAAAATTCTTTGAAATTTCTTCTGGTGTATTTGCTTCGACCCAAGTAAGTAACTCTGCAGCAAGCGACCAACCTGCTTGGTACACCGCTGCCGCGCTTGCCGACTCGTGCTCTGGCTGACGACCCCACGGATACCAGTGGTAATACTCCTTAATATCTTTCACCTCTGCACCAACAGCAGTTTCTGCTTCTTCAAGAGGTCGGTAACCATCTTGTTCTGTTTCGCTTGGCAAATAATTCCATTTGCGCTCAGAACGGAAAAAATCGTGCCACTCATTCTGCAGGCGCACAACTATGTCGTAAGGAATGGGGTGATTAATCAGTACAGCAAAGCCTGTTTCACGAAGCGATTTGGTGAATTGCTTCGGTGCATCTGGCGATAAGTAGTCGACTACTGCGACGTCCATGCCTTCCACACTACGGCTGTTCAGATGCGGTCGCCACTCATGCCGACCCACTAGTCAGTAATGTGGCACGGTGCATACGAAGCGATTAATCCTCACGCTTCAGATAGCTATGGGCGTATTGGCTGCTGGATATGGCGTCATGTTCACCATGCTCGATGACTGGCGCACCGCGTACGGCATTCAAGAAACTGGCCTCAGCATGATTATTGCGGTGGGCTTTTTCACCTCTTTTGTTGCCCAACTCACCATTGCTCCGTACGCCGACAGAGGTCACGCTCGCAAGTTGATGACTGTTGGCATGGCAGCAAACGCAATCGGCGCATTGCTGATGGCATTCGGGGCATCGCTTCCTGCATTCTTGCTTGGACGATTCATCATGGGTGTCGGTGCCGGAATCGCGATTCCAGCAATTAAGCGAATTGTCATTGTGAGCGATCCAGAAAATATGGGTGGCAATCTTGGCCGAGGTGTCTCCATTGAAGTTGGTGGCTTCGCAATTGGCCCGGTGATCGCCGCACTCACGGTTGACTCCATCAACCTTGCCGCCCCGTTCATTCTTATTGCCGTACTCATTGCCATCACCGGCGTCATCATTGCCCGACTCAGCATCGCCGAGACAGCGATTGAAGATCGCACCGACGAGCGATTCGCAATCGACCTGTTAAAAAATCGCGCTGTTCTTGGTTCCATCCTCGTTGGACTCGCACTGTTCGTCATGATCGGCGTGTACGACTCGCTGTGGGTCATAATCATGGATGACTTGAAGGCACCGCACTGGGTAGGCAACGCAGGCGTTGCACTATTCGGATTGCCCTGGATATTCTTTGGCGCACTCGGCGGCAGAATTGCTCAGAAGCATGGGCCACTCCGAGTGAGTGCTTTCGGTTTAGCGCTTGGTTCGTTGTATATGACTTCCTACGGCTTCATGACCATGCCGTATTTCATGCTTGGTGTTGGGCTCACCCAATCCATGGTCGATTCGCTCACAGTTACAGGAATCGGCGTTGCCGTTGCTCAAGCCACTCCACCCGAACGTCAAGCCGGTGCATCTGGCTTGCTTGGCGGCATGCAAACACTCACCGGTGGTGTTGCAGCCATGTTTGCTGGAACCATGTACGAACATTTCGGACAAAAGTTTGCGTTCACCGCAACGGGAATTGCAATGGCAATACTCGTTGCACTCGGTTGCTTCCTCGTTGGCAAGAAATGGCTGCAAAAGCCAGTCCTCGCTACTGCCTAATCAGGCTGGACCAGAGAACATTCCACCGTTTCGCTCATAGGTCGTTACTGGAGATTTGTCGTCTTCGTAACGGTTAATTTCGGCGCGACCAACAACGTGCCAGTGCACTTCATCTGGTCCGTCGGCCAAACGCAATGTGCGCTGACCTGCATACAGACGAGCTAGCGGAGTCCACTGCGAAATACCCGTGGCACCAAACACCTGAATGGCTTCGTCAATGATCTTGCACACGCGTTCAGGAACCATGGCCTTCACGGCACTCACCCACACGCGGGCTTCTGCGTTGCCCATGGTGTCCATGGCCTTCGCAGCGCGCAACACCATCAGGCGCATTGCTTCAATTTCAATACGTGCTTTGGCAATAGTTTCGGTGTTCTTACCCAAACGTGCAATTGGCTTTCCGAATGCTTCGCGTGAAAGACCGCGGCGAATCATCAATTCGAGTGCTCGTTCACCTGCACCAATTGAACGCATGCAGTGGTGAATGCGTCCTGGTCCTAAACGAACCTGCGAAATCTCAAATCCGCGACCTTCACCCAGCAACATGTTTGACGCCGGCACACGAACGTCGGTGAAACGCAAGTGCATGTGACCATGCGGGGCATCGTCTTCGCCGAACACTTCCATTGGGCCAAGAATTTGTACGCCAGGAGTATCCATCGGCACCAAAATTTGCGAGTGACGCTTGTGCGGCGGTGCATCAGGGCTAGTGAGCAGCATGCAAATCATGATTTTGCAACGTGGGTCGCCAGCACCGGAGATGTAGTACTTCTCACCGTTGATCAACCACTCGTCACCGTCAAGTTCAGCGCGGCATTCCAAATTCTTTGCGTCAGACGATGCAACGTCTGGCTCGGTCATTGCATACGCCGAGCGAATTTCACCAGCAAGCAGTGGCTTCAACCACTTCTCTTTTTGTTCTGGTGTTCCAACGCGCTCCAACACTTCCATGTTGCCCGTGTCTGGTGCGCTGCAGTTCATTGATTCGGATGCAATTGGGTTTTTGCCAAGTTCGACAGCAATGTATGCATAGTCCAGGTTTGAAAGACCTTCTCCTGTTTCGGAGTTTGGCAAGAAGAAGTTCCACAAACCCTTTGCTCGCGCTTTGCGCTTCAACTCATCCAACAACTCAAGCTGGCCTTCGCCGTACTGCCAGCGATCTGGCCGGCCTTCACCAAGTTCAAAATACTTTTCGGTTACTGGCTCAACTTCGTTGGCAATAAATTCTTTTACCGCGTTATACAACGGAACTGCTTTGGCCGACATGGCCAAGTTCATTGCATCGTCAGTGGTAACTCCTGAATACATTCCGGGTGCTGGCATACCCCCACGCTACCCCTCGCGAATAACTGGGTCTTAGTTGAGGATGACGAGAGGGATTTCGCGGTCAGTGCGCTGCTGATACCCGGCATACCCCTTGTACTGCTTCTCCACAATCGGCCACATGCGAGCACGTTCTTCTGCTGTAGCTGTGCGAGCCGTCATCATTTTGTTAGGTCCGCCTTTGTAACGCACCTGCACCTCTGGATTGTCAACCAAGTTCAAATACCACGCAGGATGAAAATCATCTCCACCACGTGAAGCAACAATCACGATTGAATCGCCTTCTTGTATTGGCGAAGTCAACATGCAACTGCGTGGCTTGCCGCTCTTGCGACCGATCGTGGTCAGTTCGAGAACGGGCATGTTTCCTGCAGTCCAACCTGCTTTGCCACGAGTAACGCCAAGAATGAGGCGATGAATTCCATTCATTGACTTGAGTGCAAAATTGCTTGGCATCAGTGCACCGGCATTCCGTCAGCGGCACCAACTACACCAGATACATACTTCGGTCTGAACAGCACCAAGAACGAAAGGCCTGCAAGACCAATGCACACAGAAGCAACAATCAGAGGCTGACTCGACGTAATCGACGTCGTGATGTATCCGACCAACACCGCTGCTGGAACTTGCGAAAGGCTCGACACGCTCGCATAAATTCCCATGGCTTCACCTTGTCTGCCCATTTCTGCGGAACGACTAATCAGGCTCGAGGTATTTGCCATGCACAATCCGTTGAACGTCGCGAAGAACGGAATGACCATGTACAAGTACATCGAACTAGATGTTGGCGTGAGGAAGTAAATAAGCATCATGGCGCCAGTTCCAAACATGGAGAACTT
Organism: Acidimicrobiaceae bacterium; assembly: GCA_947467375.1. GTDB lineage: Bacteria > Actinomycetota > Acidimicrobiia > Acidimicrobiales > Ilumatobacteraceae > UBA3006. Next base: position 16,010 of record CANIHL010000018.1, read on the forward strand.
CAACACTTTGTAGTCCACGAGCTTCTTTGCAACTCGGCCAACTACAAGTCCCTGCGAAAGTGCAATACACAAACCGACGATTGCAAAGTAGTCACCAATTTTTGATGAGCTGAAACTGAATTTGTTGCGCAAGTAAACACCAAAGAACGTGGTGAAGAACGTGAACCCAGCGCTAAACAAGAAACTTGAAATCAAAACCACGCGCAAGCGATCTGATTTGAATCCGTTCACCACGTTGTTGACTGCTTGTCCGACCCTGATCTTTCCACCATGGAATTTTTCTTTAATCGTTTCAGGGAACGTGGTGAGAACTGCTGTGCAGTTCATCAACGCAATGATTGCTGCAAACCAGAATGGCGTTGTTGCACCAAACCAATGCGGCGTGTTGAACAAGCCGTAGAAACTGACGCTTGGCGAACTGAGCTTTCCACCCAAATACGGCCCAATGATGAAACCCAACCCAAATGCAGCACCCATGAATCCGAAGTTCTTCGCACGGTTTTCGTGTGTGCTGATGTCACCAATTGCAGCCTGGGCCACAGCCAAGTTGCCGCCGGTAAGACCATCAAGCGCACGTGCCGCAAATAGTAATGGCAGGTTGCCGGTGCTAATTCCTATTGCGAACAACACATAACCCACCGACGTGCCAAAAATGGAGAGTGCAAGAACTGGACGACGTCCGTGGCGGTCGGATAGCTGGCCCAAAATTGGAGCAGCGATGAACATACAGAACGGGTAAATGGCTTGCAGCCAACCCAACATGATGAGACCTTGCGAAAACGACCAGCTGTCTGGTGTCACTCGGAATGGTCCGTCAGTGATCAACAGTGGAAACACAGGAATCAAGATTCCAAATCCCAAGAGATCAATAAAGACCGTGGTGAATATGGCCAACATCGGGTTCTTACGCATTCAAAGATCGTAGTCTTGATCGCATGAAAGACATCTTCTCTTTGAATGGAAAAGTGGCCCTCGTTACGGGTGGGTCACGCGGAATCGGCGCGATGATCGTGCAAGGGTTTCTCGAACATGGTTGTTCGCGCGTGTACATCTCGGCTCGCAAGGCAGCGCAGTGCGATGCCGCCGCGAAAGAACTCTCCATGTATGGCGAGTGCATCTCTATCCCTGGCGATGTTTCCACTCAGGAGGGAATCGCTGCGTTGGTTGCCGAAATTACAAAACGTGAATCAAAACTCGACATCCTGGTAAACAATGCCGGTGCCGCATGGGGAGCCGAATTCGACGAGTTCCCCGAAAGTGGTTGGGACAAAACCGTAGACCTCAATATGAAGACACCGTTCTTCCTCACGCAAGCACTTGCTCCACTCCTTCGCGCAGCAGCATCAAAGGATCGTTTGGCAAAAGTCATCAACATCGCGTCAATTGATGGTGTGTCCATTAACCCGATGGAGACGTACCCGTATGCAGCCAGCAAAGCCGGGCTCATTCACATGACCAAGCGCATGGCGCTTCGTCTCATTAAGGACAACATCGGTGTAACCGCTATTGCTCCTGGCGCGTTCGCTTCAGAAATGAACAAGGTCGCACGCGATCACGGCGATGCAATTTCAGCAGCAATTCCAGCTGGACGCATCGGCACTCCAGAAGATATGGCTGGTGCAGCTATTTATCTTGCGTCACGAGCCGGCGACTACGTCGTTGGTTCAACCGTCATCGTTGATGGCGGAGTGACGTACGCACGATGACCCGCAAACTTCCATTCGAATACAAGTGGGTTGTAGCTGTCATTTTTGTTCTCGGCTTGTTCATGGAAATCATGGACACCACCATCGTCAACGTTGCCATTCCAACGCTGCAAAAAACATTTAACGCAACTGGCGCAGGAATTGAGTGGGTAGTCATTGGCTATCTCCTTTCCATCGCCGTGTGGATTCCTTCATCGGGATGGATTGGTGACCGCATTGGCACCAAGCGCACATTCTTGTTTGCACTACTCATGTTTACCGCTGCATCAATTTTGTGTGGACAGGCCCACAGCATTGGCGAGCTCATTGCTTTCCGCATTTTGCAAGGCGTCGGCGGCGGAATGCTCACCCCAGTAGGAACTGCAATGTTGTTCCGCGCATTTCCTCAGGAAGAACGTGCTCGCGCATCAACAGTGCTAATCATTCCAACTGTCATTGCGCCTGCACTTGGACCAATTATTGGTGGACTCTTGATTGACAATCTTTCGTGGCGCTGGATTTTCTACGTCAATGTTCCAATTGGAATCTTCGGATTTATCTTCGGTGCGTTGTACTTACGTGAAAGCAAAGAACCGACAGCTGGCAAGTTTGACGTGGCGGGTTTCCTACTTGCGGCAACTGGGCTTACAGGAATGCTGTATGCGCTTTCACAGGGCCCAGAAAAAGGTTGGCTCTCTAACGAAGTGCTGATTACCGGCATTGCAGGTGCATTTCTCACCATTGTGATGGTTGTCGTTGAACTGCGAATTGACGAACCAATGCTGACTCTTCGGTTGTACCGCGACCGCATGTTCCGCAACTCGAACATGATCAACACCTTGTCCTATGCATCGTTTGCAGCGTTCTTGTTCTTGCTTCCCCAGTTCCTTCAAACCCTGCTCGGTTATTCGGCGCTTGAATCTGGATTGACCACATTCCCCCAAGCAGTTGGTGTGATTTTGGCTAGCCAATTTGTTGGCAAGCTGTATCACACCGTTGGACCGCGACGGCTAGTTGCATTTGGGCTGTTGTGCGTGTCGCTTTCCAACATTCCATTCATGTTTATTTCGCTCGATGTCAGTCAAACCACTATTCGAGAACTCATGTTCTTGCGTGGACTCAGCATGGCATTTGCTTTTGTTCCTTTGCAGGCAGCAACATACGCCAACATTGCAAAATCAGACACTGGTCGCGCTTCGGCAATCTTCTCCACGCAGCGACAAGCATCAGCCGCAATTGGAGTTGCTATTTTGGCAACACTGTTCCACTCGAAGCTCATCCATCTATCGGGCGGATCTGAAGCAACACATGAAGTGACGCTCAAAGCATTTCACTTCGCATTCGCTGGAAGCATCGTCATCTCATTGATGGGTTCGCTATTTGCAGCGCTATTCATTCGCGATATAGACGCCAAACCGACCATGCACCCACGGCCAAAAAAACAAAAAACTGTTGCCGTTTAGTTAGTGCTTGTAGCGCGCGAGCGCTTCTTGAATTTCCTTCGTCGCAGCATCGCGGCCTTCCCAGCCCTTCACCGTGGTGTCTTTATTTGGCTCAAGCAGTTTGTACACCTCGAAGAAGTTGCCCACTTCATCAAGTAAATGCTCTGGCAAATCTTCAATATCTTGATACGCGGCGTAACGCGGGTCGTGCGAAGCGACACAGAATACTTTTGCGTCTGGACCTTTTTCATCAGACATCCAAAACACGGCAACAGGTCGCACCATCACATGGCAACCAGAAAACGTTGGTTGGCTCAGCCACACCAACGCATCGAGTGGATCACCGTCTTCTCCAAGTGTGTTGGGGAAAAATCCGTAATCAAGTGGATACTGCGTTGCAGTAAAGAGCGTGCGATCTAGCCAAATCTCACCTGTGTCGTGATTCATTTCGTACTTATTACGTGACCCCTGTGGGATCTCTACGATCATTTCAACTTCCATGGCCACAGCCTACGGAACAAACAGCGGTCTACTTCAACACGCGATTGACAATTGAGCGAACTTTTTCAATTCCCTCATTAGTACTCGTGCTGGTCCACACCACTTCGCTTTGTTCGACCTGGCAATTTTTCGCCAGGTCACGCTTGCGCGTATCGCGTTGTGACGGTTTTACTTTGTCCTGTTTCGTAGCAATAATTTGGAAATCCACTTCGCTCGCCCGCAACTGCTCGAGCATCATCAGGTCTAAATCAGTTGGACCAATCGCTCCATCAACCAATACCAATATGAGGTCGAGTTCTTCGCGTTCGTTCAAATAGCCAACGATCATCTTTTCCCAACCGCGCTTGAGTTTTCCTGAGACAGCGGCATACCCATAACCAGGTAAGTCGACCACGGTTCCACCGGTTGGCGTTTGAAACAAGTTAATGAGCTGTGTGCGACCTGGTGTGTTTGACACGCGTGCCAAGCTCTTGCGATTACACACCGCATTCAAGAGAGCGGACTTCCCCACGTTCGACCTGCCGACCAAGGCAATCTCTGCTTTGGACTCTGGCAACTGATCAACGTTCGATGCCGAAAGAACGAACTCCATTTGTATCGGCTTAGTCACAGCGCAAGGCTACGAGCCATGGCGCCCTAAAGTGGCGACATGGTGACTCGCATCGGTGTAATTGGCACAGGAATGATGGGTTGCGAACACATTCGCAATGTGAATGCCAATCCGACTGCTGTGGTCACGGCTATTTCGGACCCACATGAGGAACCTCTTGAATGGGCAAGGATGGCACTCGGAGCAGACAACTCCGTTGCCGAATTTCGAGATCACCGTGAACTGTTGAATTCGGATGAAGTTGATGCGGTAGTTGTTGCCTCCCCCAATTTCACTCACCACGAATTGCTGCTCGACATCCTGCACACCGATATTCCCGTATTGGTAGAAAAACCTATGTGCACAACGGTTGAACACTGTAAAGACGTTGTCGCACTTGCCCAACAGCGAAGCGCACTTACGTGGGTAGGACTTGAGTACCGCTACATGACGCCCATTGCGAGTTTGCTTGACGTGGTGAACTCGGGAGAACTTGGTGCCATCAAGATGCTCAGCATTCGCGAGCACCGCTTTCCATTCCTGAAAAAAGTGAACAATTGGAATCGTTTCTCGCGAAATACGGGTGGAACGCTGGTGGAAAAATGCTGTCACTTTTTTGATCTGATGAACTTGATCGCACAGTCGCCACCAGTGCGTGTGATGGCTAGCGGTGCACAAGACGTGAACCACCTAGATGAGTTTTACGATGGAGAGCGCTCTGACATTTTGGATAACGCATATGTGATTGTGGAATTCGCTAACAATATGCGCGCAATGCTTGATCTCAGCATGTTTGCCGAGGTTGGAAGAAACGAACAAGAAATTGCCGTTGTTGGCAGTCATGGAAAAGCCGAGGCACACATTCCTGGGCCAGGACATATTTATGTTGGCAACAGGTCAAGCCGTGAAATTCGAAAGATTGACGCAACGATGAGTAGCAGTGTGGCTTATGCGGGTGCACATTTTGGTGCAAGCTACGTAGAAATTGACAAGTTTGTGCATGCTGTCAAGAGCAGTGACAAACCAGAGGTAACCGTGAATGACGGATTGTGGTCTGTAATTCTTGGAGTTGCAGCTCACCGTTCAATCGATGAGCGCCGCGTGGTCGAGATTGCCGAATTTAATCTTCAAACGTAACTTTTGAGCCAGCCGAAATCATCTGCGCATCGGTCGGCTTGCGATAAATCAAAATCATCAAAATCCCCGCAGCCAAATACACAACGCCATTAATTGTCCAAGCAGTGTGATACGCAGACAAGTCGAGTTTCGCAGTTTCTGCAGTCCAACTCAATGGCGATCCCGACGCAGCGGCTTCCTTTGCGCGCATGCCAAGCATGTAGATCTGCTTAAACGCAGGCGCAGCAACTGTCAATGCAATCGCCGAACCAAGTGCTGTGCCAATTTGACGAGTTGTTGTATTCAACGCCGATCCCATGGCAAATTCAGAAGGTGGCAAAAACGCGGTTGCCGAACTCGACAAAGTTGAAATGGAGAGACCAACTCCCATCCCGGTAACCAGCATCCATGGCAAATAATGAGTCACATACGCTGGCTCAGTAGTCATGAAATGCGTCAACATCAGCGTGCCAAAACTGAGCATTACTGAACCTAAAAACAACACGCGCGCGTGACCAAGTTTCATTGCATATTTGCCTGCAAAAGGGGCAATAAATGCTGCCATTGCTGGACCGGGAAATGTTGCAAGTCCGGAGCGCACCACGCTGTAGTGCCATACCTGTTGCAACCATGTGGTGTTCAGCAACCACATGCCAATGAACCCAACACTGAACAACACTCCAGACAAGTTTGAAGCAACGACGAACGGAAGTTTGAATAACGAAAGATCAAGCAATGGACTATCCACAATTTGGCATCGACGGATAAAACCACCGATCAGTGCAAGCCCAACAGCAAATGCAATTCCAGTTCGAATATCAACGAAGCCCCACTCCTCGCTTTGGGAAATGGCTAGGACAACAAGTGCTACTCCCGAAAAACCAAACATCACGCTCGGATAATCAACTTTGCGTTGAGCGTTTTCGTCTTTGCTTTCATGCAGAATTTTGCGGCCCATCAGCACTGTAAAAATGCAGAATGGAACGTTCACAAAGAACAACGATCGCCAACCCCACCAATCCACCAGCACGCCACCAGCAGATGGCCCAATTGCTGCCGCAAGACCGCCTACTGAACCCCAAATGGCAATCGCTTGTGTTCGTTTTTCAACGGGAAACTCTGGCAATACCAAAGCAATGGACGCTGGTGTGAGCTGCGCGCCACCAATTGCTTGAACGACTCGTGCAAGCACGAGCATTAACGCTGATGGTGCAATTCCACACAACACCGAACCGATACTGAATATGGTGAGACCGCGCAAGAATGCGCGCTTACGACCAAACACATCAGCGAAGCGACCAGCAGTGAGCAAACCTGCGGCATATGCAATGGAGTATGCAGAAAATACCCAGGCCAAGATGTTTGCTTGATCATGACCAAACGTCTCTTCAATCTTTCCGCGAGCAACAACCACAATGCTCAAGTCGAGAGAGACAAGAAATGTAGCAATCGCGGTCAAACTCAACACCCGATATGCGCGAGACATTTTTGCCATAGTTACAAAATCTTTCGAACAACACTTGACTTTAAATACATGGCGCCAAAGCCGTCGATCTTGCAATCAATATCGTGGTCACCGTTGTCGCGCACTAAACGAATGTTGCGCACCTTTGTTCCCACTTTGATCGACGTTGGTCGACCCTTCACTTTCAAATCCTTCACCACTTGCACCGAGTCACCGTCTTGCAAAACATTGCCAGCCGTATCGCGAATTTCGGACGGGCCGTCCAATCCTGTATCTTCGCCAACTTCGGTCATCGACCATTCATTCGCGCATTCGGGGCATGCCAACACGTCACCCAATTCATAGGTGTATTCGCAGGAACATTTGGGGCAAGGGGGCAAAGTGGTCACACCACACAGTAACCCTTTGGCTATTGGGTAATCGTGCTGAAGTCTTCTGAGCGAGGCAACGAAAGTATTGCCCTCATCAGGTTTTCAGGCGGCGCAATCATTTTGCGTGTTGCCAGATCAAAGAACGCCACCAGGCTCGAAATCTTGCACGCAAGCTTTCCATTTGCCTTAATGAATTGATTGCGAAAGATAAACCGTGTGTTGTCTTCGCTGATGCCCGCAAGTTCATTCGTCACAGTGAGGTCTTCGGCTAAACGGACTTCGCGCTTGTATTCAATTTCATCCTTCAGCACAACTGGACCAAGACCCGCACCAAAGAACTCGGTGAGTGTGTATCCATTGGCGTTGAAAAACTCCATCCGCGAGTTTGCTGATATGTCGAGGTAGGCAACGTTGCGCATGTGCCCGTTGGAGTCAATCTCACCCCAGCGAGAACGGATATGAATTTCAGAGCGATCGTCAGTTGCCATGACGACGACAATACCCCCAGTTACTACAGTCATATTCATGCTGATCAAAATTGATTCTGGAATTCGGTTGTGGTGCGATATTGACGGCGTTGGTCTCATCCCCGATGGCGACTCCATGCGTGCGAAGCCAACGCTGTTGCTCATGCATGGTGGACCCGGTAGCGACCACTCGGCATTCAAGCCTGCCTTCGATGCAATGACCGATGTTTGTCAGGTGGTGTACTACGACCATCGCGGGCAAGGTCGCAGTGATAAGAGCACATCGAACAATTGGAACCTCAGCCGATGGGCCGACGATGCCGTTGAACTTTGCAACGCATTAGGAATTGAGAAGCCATTCGTTCTTGGAAATTCGTTTGGTGGGTTTGTTGCTCAACGCATGGCGAGTCGCCACCCAGGTTTTGCTCAGGCCTACATTTTCAATAGCACTCGTTCCGATAACGATCGCA
>CANIHL010000019.1 GCA_947467375.1 Acidimicrobiaceae bacterium
CAGGACGCAATCATCCTGTCCATGGACGGCAGTCCAGAAAAGTTGGACGATTTTTCAGATTTGCTGCGACAATATGGAATCATCGAATCGCAACGAACCGGCCGCGTGGCGCTTCCAAAGCTCGACCGCGCCGCAAAGAAATAATCCGTTTTAATCACAAGTTCAAGAACACAAGGGAAAGGCAAGACCATGGCAGCAAACATTTATTACGAGAAAGATGCTGATCCAGCACTCATTCGTTCGAAGAAGGTTGCAATTATTGGTTACGGCTCACAAGGTCACGCACACGCACTCAACCTGAAGGAATCAGGCGTTGATGTTGTTGTTGGTTTGCGCGACGGATCGTCGTCAAAGGCCAAGGCTGAAGCCGCTGGCTTGAAGGTCATGAACATTGCAGATGCTGCGAAATATGCAGACCTCATCATGATCCTTGCTCCAGACACCGAGCAAAAGAAGATTTACGAAGAGAGCATTGCTCCAAACCTCACTGATGGCAAGGCAATTGCATTTGCTCACGGATTCAACATTCGTTACGAGCGCATTCACCCACCAAAGGGTGTTGACGTCATCATGATGGCGCCAAAGGGCCCTGGCCACTTGGTTCGTCGTACCTATACCGAAGGCGGAGGAGTGCCAGCACTCATCGCAGTGCATCAAGATGCAACGGGCAAGGCAAAGGCACTCGCATTGTCGTACGCCGATGCAATTGGTGGCGCGCGTGCAGGTGTAATTGAAACCACATTCACCGAAGAAACAGAAACCGACTTGTTCGGTGAGCAAGTGGTGTTGTGCGGAGGTCTTACCTCACTTGTGCAAGCCGGATTCGAAACACTTGTTGAAGCTGGCTACCAGCCAGAAATGGCGTACTTCGAGTGCTTGCACGAAGTGAAGCTCATCGTTGACTTGATGTACGAAGAAGGAATCGCAGGAATGCGTTATTCCATTTCCGATACTGCCGAATACGGTGACGTTTCACGCGGACCTCGCATTATCACTTCATCAACCAAGGCAGAGATGAAGAAGATTCTTGAAGAAATTCAGAACGGCAAATTTGCTGAGGAATGGATTGCAGAAAGCGACAGCGGACGCAAGCGTTTCGGCGAGTTGCAGAATGCAGGACGTAACCACCCAATTGAAAAGGTTGGCGCTCAGTTGCGTTCGATGATGCCGTGGATCTCGAAGGGCAAGCAGAAGGTCAGCGAAATTTCAGGCGGCTGATCGCCACCAAACCCCATAAAGCCCAATTGTTGTAAGGGTTCTAATTCCCGAGTTGTTTAGTCGGGAATTACCCTTTAGCGTGCCTGCAATGACAAACAACTTGGGTTTTGAAACACGTCAAATTCACGCCGGCCAAGAGCCAGATCCAACAACAGGTGCTCGCGCAGTTCCTGTGTATCGCACCACCAGTTATGTGTTCCGCGATGCACAGCACGCACAGAACTTGTTCGCACTTGCTGAAATTGGAAACATCTACACGCGCATCATGAACCCAACACAGGGTGTGCTTGAAGCACGTTTGTCTTCGCTTGAAGGCGGCACCGCAACTGCAGTTGGTTTGCCTGGTGCGCTCGCGGTATCGAGTGGACAGTCTGCAGAACTTCTTGCAATCCTCACGCTTGCTGAAGTTGGATCGCACATTGTTGCGTCACCAAGCTTGTACGGCGGAACATACAACTTGTTCCACTACACGTTGCCAAAGATGGGCATCGAAGTAACGTTCGTTGAAGACCCAGACAATTTGGATCAGTGGAAAGCAGCAGCACGCCCGAACACGAAAGCGTTCTACGGCGAAGTGTTGGCTAACCCACGCAACAACGTGCTCGACATTGAAGGAATTAGCAAAGTTGCACACGAAGTTGGTGTGCCACTCATTGTTGACAACACCGTTCCAACTCCGTATCTCATTCGTCCGATCGAATGGGGTGCAGACATTGTTGTGCATTCACTTACCAAGTTCATTGGCGGACACGGAACATCAATCGGTGGAGCAATCATTGACGGCGGAACGTTTGACTTCAGCCAGAACGACAAGTTCCCTAACTTCACTGAACCAGATCCTTCGTACCACGGCCTTGCATATTGGCCAGCACTTGGTGCAGGTTCATACATCATCAAGGCACGCGTGCAAATGTTGCGCGACTTGGGCATGGCAACAACGCCAGACAATGCGTTCAACTTCTTGCAAGGACTTGAAACATTGTCGCTGCGCATGGAACGCCACTGGGCGAACGCACAAAAAGTTGGTGAGTTCTTGGCCAAGCACCCACAAGTTGAAGAAGTGTTCTATGCAGGTTTGAAGACCAGCAAGTGGCACGACCGTGCAGTGAAGTACGGCAAGGGCAAGGGCTTCGGTTCAGTGCTTGCGTTCAACATCAAGGGCGGCGTTGAAGCCGGTCAGAAGTTTGTTGCTGGCCTCAAGTTGCACAGCCACGTTGCCAACATTGGTGACGTACGCAGCTTGGTCATTCACCCTGCATCAACCACTCACAGCCAGCTCACGCCAGAAGAGCAGAAGTCAACCGGTGTATTCCCAGGCCTCGTGCGGTTGTCGGTAGGTCTCGAGACCATCGACGACATACTCGCCGACCTGGAAGCCGGTTTCGCAGCAGCGAAGTAACGTTGCTGCCGCATGGCAGTACAAACAGAACTCACTTCGGAAAGCTTGATCATCACGCTGACCGGCGTTGATGCAATGTGGGCGATCAAACGACGTCTCGTCATCGAGCGCCAGCACATCGTGTCGGTCAAGGTAATGGGTCGGAAGGCTGCCATCAAGTTGCTGAGGCTGAGGCTGTGGGGCAGTTACCTGCCCGGTGTGGTCTGCGCGGGAACCTTCAGCGTGAGCAAAAAGGTCGGTTTGCCTCAAGGAAGCCGGGCCTTTTGTTCGATGTATCGGGCTAAACAGGTGCTGGTCATCACCACGTCCAACACCAGACCAGCGTTGGTCATGGTGCAGGATGCGGAACCCGATGGAATTGTCACTGCGCTCAGGTCGTAACTGTTTACCTGTCGTTCATCTAAACCTCATCTCAAAATAACCCTTCGCTGACAAGATTCGGGCGTGAATATCGTCGCACCAGTGAAGCGTGAAATGCATGTGGTGCATAGTCGGGGCGACAAAGTCTTCCGCGGCATTGTTACCGCTGGCGCACTTACATCTCTTGTCATTCTTGGACTGATTGGTTCATTTTTATTTGCGCGCGGTGCACAAGTTTTTTCACAATACGGTCTGAAGTTCATCACAGGAACAAATTGGTCTTCCAGTTTGGATGAGGGCATTCCAAGTGAATTTGGAATGGGACCGATGCTCGTTGGAACCATCATCGTGTCTGCGATTGCGCTCCTGTTTGCAGTCCCCATGTCGATTGCAGGTGCGTTGTATATCGAGTTCTATGCAACCGGTCGCTTGCGGAAAATATTGAGCGGATTACTCGATCTTGCTGCTGCGATCCCTTCACTCATTTTCGGTTTGTGGGGAATTCAAGTGTTCACCAATTTCGGTCAGAATTGGGCGGAGTTTTTAGCGAATCGGCTTGGTTGGTTCCCACTGTTCAACACCATTTCCGATAACTACGGGCGTAGTCCTTTTGTTGCTGGTTGCGTTCTTGCATCGATGGTGGTTCCAATTACCACCTCTGTTGCTCGCGAGGTGTATTCGCGCACACCGCGCGAATTAATTGATACGTGTTATGCACTTGGCGGTTCGAAGTGGGGCGCCATCAAAACTGTTGTTCTGCCATTTGGCAAGAGTGGTGTTGTTGGTGGAGCAATGCTCGGCCTTGGTCGTGCGCTTGGCGAAACCGTTGCTGTGTATCTGGTTCTGAACCTGAACTTCAGGTACACCTTTCGCATCTTGGAATCTGAAGGTGGAAACGTTGCATCGCTCATTGCCACTCGTTTCGGTGAAAGTTCGTCTGAAGAACTCACTGCATTGGTTGCTGCTGGATTCGTACTCTTCTTACTCACGCTGACGGTGAACATGATCGCATCAGCAATCGTTACACGAACGACGAGGAAATAATGTCTGAGTTCACCATTCCACAGCCGACACGCCCCTGGGATCGAAAGCGGTCTGAAGTAGTTCGCTCTGGTGTTTCGTTGGCGATAGTTGGCCTGCTGTCGTTCGCAATTGTGTTGTTTACCGGTTTTTCCGGGGTTGACGGTTGGGCGTTGTGCATTCTGTTGCTATGTGTAGCTGTTCTGATTTACCGCGGTCGCAAGCTTTCAAAAAAGGAACGCGGTAATGCAACTGTGCAACTCGTAATTACTGCAGCTGCAATTCTCGCGTTTGCTCCGTGGCTATCCATTTTTGGAAGCGTGCTGGTTAAGGGAATTGTCGGATTGAAAGTCAATTTCGTTACATCCGACATGCGCACCACGGTTCCTGATGACGACCTCAGCATGGGCGGCGCGCTACACGCCATTTTGGGTTCACTTTTGATGGTGTTGATGGCAACGATTATCACGTTGCCGTTGGGCATTCTGAGCGGCGTGTATCTCACTGAAATTAAGGGACGTTTTACGTTCTTGGTGCGTTTTGTCATTCAGTCAATGAGTGGCGTGCCTTCGATTGTTGCCGGACTATTCGTGTTCACAACTTATGTTTCGGCTACACATGGCCCAACTGCACTTGGTGGATCACTTGCTCTTGGAATTTTGATGTTGCCAACCGTTGCTCGTACGGCTGAAGAGGTGTTGAAGTTGGTTCCAGACGACTTGCGATCAGCAAGTTTGGCGTTAGGTGCACGGCAGTGGCGAACAACATTGATGGTGGTACTGCCAACAGTGCGCAGCGGTCTGATTACGGCTGGAATCCTTGGTGTTGCTCGTGTGATTGGTGAAACTGCGCCGTTGCTCCTTACTGCAGGATCAAGCACGGCATTTTGGTTTAACCCGGTCAAGGGCCCGATTGCTTCGTTGCCAATTTACGTTTTCGGTATGTTGCAAATTGGTACAGAGTACGCAGTGAATCGCGCATGGACTGGTGCGCTGGTTCTGATGCTTGCAGTTTTTGCATTGTTCTTTACTGCACGCAAACTTGGTGGCAAGGACAAGCGTTAAAACATGAAAGCAACAACGGTTTCTCAACGAATTGAAAGTGAAAGGACAGTTATGTCGAATACTTCATCAGTACTGGATATGCCAGAGCAGGCGTTTGCGGGTTTGGAAACGCGTGATGCACATGCATGGTTTGGAAAGCACCATGCGCTTGCGGGCGTTTCATTGCGATTTCCAGCTAAGTCCGTAACCGGTTTGATTGGTCCATCAGGTTGTGGCAAGTCCACCTACTTGCGCTTGCTTAACCGCATGCATGAATTCATTCCTAATTCGGCAATGGCTGGTGAAGTGTTATTGCACGGCGACGATATTTATGGCGAAAGCGTTGACCCAGCAGCTATTCGTTTGAAGGTCGGCATGGTGTTTCAAAAGCCAAACCCATTTCCGGCCATGACCATTCGCGAAAACGTGATCTCAGGTTTGAAACTTGCTCATATCAAAATTGATAACGAACAAGACTTGGTGGAGAAGTGCCTCAGTCGTGCTGGTTTGTGGAAGGAAGTGAAAGATCGACTCGATGCGAGCGGCGGTTCGCTTTCAGGCGGTCAGCAACAACGGTTGTGCATCGCCCGCTCACTTGCGGTTGAGCCTGAAGTTCTGCTGATGGACGAACCATGTTCAGCGCTCGACCCGGGCAGCACGCTTCGCATCGAAGAAACGATCAAGGAATTAGCTGAAAAAATCACGGTGGTCATCGTTACCCACAACATGCAACAAGCCAGTCGTGTAAGCGACTATTGCGCTTTTTTCTTGAGCGATGGCGGTCCCGGTGTGCTCGTTGAAGCAGACCAAACTCGCAAGATGTTCACGAATCCAACCGATACCCGCACCGCAGACTATGTGCAGGGAAAATTCGGCTGATCGTTTACCAAAAATTCACTTTGCGTTTCGTGCCTGTCAAGGCTGGAGATATCTCCTCGTAAGCCCTCCTTTGTACGGTCTTCATTGTCAGAAGACCCAAACAAAGGATCAAAAACACATGCGAAATATTCGTAAAGTTGTTGCAGCAGTCGGCGTTGCCGTTGTTGCATCACTCACTGTTTCTTCAGTGGCACTTGCAGAAAGCGCAGCTGGCGAAGGTGCAACCTTCCCACAGAACTTCCTTGCAAACGCTGAAGTTGCATTCAATGCTGCCAACCCAGGCAACACCGTTTCATACAAGAACCCAGGTGGCGGTTCAGGTGCAGGTAAGAAAGCTTTCAAAGCTGCAACAGCAACTTCGGGAACTGACTATGCCGGTACCGACTCAGCAGTAGCTGCTGCAGACGCTGCATCATTTGACTGGACTTATGTTCCTTACGTCGGTGGAGCAATTGCCATTGGTTACCGTCTTGATGAATTACAAGGTGCAACCTTGTCATTGAGCGCAAACACCATTAACGGAATTTTCGCGGGCCTCATCACCAATTGGAATGACAAGAGCATTGCTGCAGACATGAAGGCAAACCCAACATGGACAAACACCAAGAAGGCTTCTGACTACAAGGGCGTTACAGCTCAGTGGCAGCCAGTTGGTCCATTCGCTGCAATCGCAACAGTCACCTTGAACCCTTCATCATTGAAGAAGGCTTCAGGCAAGAAGATTGAGATCTACGACAACACCGCAAAGAAAGCAATTGCTACTTCAGTAGTTGCCAAAAAGGGTGAAGTCACCATTTCGGTGAAGAACTTGAGCGCATCAGTTCAGTACTCAGTAAAAGTTGATGGCAAGGAAGTTTCGAAGTTCAAGCAGGGTGCAGTAACCCTTCCAGACAAGACCATCACCGTGGCTTATCGCGGTGGTACTTCAGGAACTACAAACAACTTCACCTTGTTCATGAAGTCAGCAACGAACCCAGACTGGACCCAGAACGACTCGTTCACCACTGGTGTTCCTGGTGGAAGTGCACAAGTTTCGAAGCAGGGAAGCCGCTTCCAGGCATTCAGCGGAACTTCAGACCTTGCTAACTACGTGAAGGACAACAACGGAACTGTTGGTTACATGGAAGTGTCGTTCGTAAACGAGCGCGCTGCCAATGGTGTTAAGGCTGCTTTGATCAAGAACGCTGCCGGCATCTACACCGCACCAACTTCGGCAAACACTGCTGCAATGTTGAGTGGTTCAACTGTTGACGACGCTGGATTCGTAACCTTTGATTACAAGCAGACAAAGAACACGAATGCTTACCCGGTAGTTGCAGTTACTTATGCACTTGCTAAGAAGGCAAAGAGCACGAAGAATGCACTTGTTGCTCAGTACTTCAAGTGGATCATTGAAACCTACGCACCAGCAAACGCTGAAGGCCTCGGATATGCACCATTGACTGGCGCAATCAAGACCGCAGCACTTGCAAAGGTTGCATTGGTTAACAGCAAGTAAGCAGTTCGGTCATCTGACCGAAACCCCCTGTTGAGAAGCCCCGGCCGAGAGGTCGGGGCTTCTTACGTTTTCAACTACTTGTCGTCGCCGTCTTGTTGTTCGCGCAAGAATTGTTCAAATTCCTCCGCGAGTGCATCGGCTGATGGAAGTTCTGCTTCGGTGCGACGGTCATATTCGTCCTCAAGCATCGTGAGGTAGCTGACGGTTTGATCGTCACCCTCAACCGCAGCGTCGTGGAGTTCTTCCCAACGCTGAATCTCTTCATACATTTCACCGTGACTTGTGGGAATGCCCAGCACGTGTTCTAAGTGTCGTAATAACGCTGCAGAAGATTTCGGGTGTTGCGCATTGGTCAAATAATGGGGAACGCCAACTCGCAAGGAAACTCCCGCAATTCCTTCGCGGTCGAGTCGTTCTTGAATAACACCAACCACACCGGTTGGTCCTTGATACTGCGGACGCGACAGGCCAAGTCGGCGGGCGAGTGATTGATTGCTGCTACTGCCTACAACTTGAGGCGAGCGAGTGTGTGGAACTCCTTCTGCAGCAGCGCCAACCGTAACTACGACCTCGCAGCCAAGTTGTTGTGCGCATTCCACGATGCAGTCGGCGAACACACCCCAATGCAGATGTGGCTCAACTCCAGACAGAATGACCAGGTCGCGAGAACCTTCGGGGAAGCGAGCAATGAGGAAGTCATTTTCGGGCCAGCGAATGAGTCGCTCGCCATCTTCATCAATAAATGTTTCGGGTCGTTCCTGGGTGAAATCGAAAAATGGGTCGGGGTCAACCGAGGCCACCACAGTGACCGCGCGGTCCTGAATTGCCCACTCCAGAGCACCTGTAGCCACGCCACACACGTCAAACCAGCCGCGCAGAGCAACCACCAAAACAGGGTTGCGCAGCGTTCCTACGGCCTCCCAGTCGGCGTCTAAAACGTCATCAACGTTCATGCCTGAACCAGCATTGTTTTCGCTTCGGCCAACTCCACTGTGTAAGCATGGCAGGCGTGACTACGCATCAAAACCCCCAGAACCGTGTTTCTGCACGCCTCGCAGCTATTGCCGAATCGGCCACTCTTGCAGTGGACGCGAAGGCTAAAGCGCTGAAGGCAAAGGGCGAAAACGTCATTGGGTTTGGTGCGGGCGAACCCGACTTTCCTACACCTGAGCGCATTGTTGAAGCGGCAGTTCGTGCAGCGCGTGACCCAAAGTTTCACCGGTACACACCTGCCGCTGGTTTGCCAGAACTACGTGAAGCTATTGCCGTAAAAACAAAACGCGATAGCGGATTTTCGGTCGATGCATCGCAAGTGTTGGTTACCAACGGTGGCAAGCATGCGGTGTTCGTGGCTTTCGCAGCATTGTGCGATCCGGGTGATGAAGTCATTGTTCCTGCTCCGTATTGGACAACGTATCCAGAAGCAATTTCGCTGGCTGGTGGAGTTTCCGTTGTGGTGGACACCACGGAAGAAACCGAATTCAAAGTAACTGTCGAGCAGTTGGAAAAAGTTCGCACGCCACGCACGAAAGTGTTGTTGTTCGTTTCACCAGACAACCCAAGTGGTGCGGTGTATTCGCCAGAAGAAACCATTGCCATTGGCAAGTGGGCAGTGCAACACGGCATTTGGGTGGTGACCGACGAAATTTACGAACACCTCACCTATGGCAAGCATAAGTTTTCGAGCATGCCAACTTTGGTTCCCGAATTAGCCGACAAGTGCGTCATCGTGAACGGCGTTGCAAAGACATACGCAATGACGGGTTGGCGAGTTGGCTGGATGATCGGTCCAAAAGATGTGATGAAGGCCGCAATCAACTTTCAATCGCACACCACGTCGAACGTTTCCAACGTTGCACAAATTGCAGCGCTTGAAGCGGTGAGTGGAGACCTCTCTGCAGTAGCCATGATGCGCGAAAGTTTTGAACGACGCGGAACGCTGATGCACAAAATGCTCACGGCAATTCCTGGCGTTACGTGCATGGAGCCACAAGGTGCGTTCTATTGCTTCCCCAATGTGCGTGGCCTGCTTGGTCGCGACATTGGTGGCAAGAAGGCAACAAACAGCATGGAACTTGCCGACTTGGTGCTCGACGTTGCCAAGGTTGCCTTTGTTCCCGGTGAAGCTTTTGGCGCACCCGGCTACGCCCGCTTCAGTTTTGCGCTCGGCGATGCCGATTTGGTCGAGGGCATGGAACGCCTCGCCGCGCTATTTGCATAACAACCGCGCACCTGCGCTAAGGTAACCCCACTTCGGTAATAGCCGAAGGGCAAAACATTCAGCGAAGTCCGGTGAGATTCCGGCACTGTCCCGCAACGGTAATGCGAACGCTTTCAACAGAAAGCGAGTTCGTCAGTCCGGTCGCCTAATGCGTAGCTACATCAACCGCTCTCGCAAGAAGAGCAAGGAGACCATATGAACAAGTTCACCAAGGCCGGCATCGCCGGTCTTTTTCTTTCCCTCACCGCCGTCATGGCAAGTTGTGGCGGATCTTCAACAAGCACAACCGATACAGCAGCAGTAACTGCCGATGTGTACCCAGTAACCGTTGGTGATCTCACACTTGATGTGCAACCAACCAGCATCATTTCGCTATCACCATCGGTAACTGAAATGCTCTACGCCATTGGCGCAGGTTCACAGGTTGTTGCGGTTGATGAGTATTCAAACTTTCCAGCAGAGGCTGTAGCGCTCGGCACCAAGTTGTCGGGTTTTGAACCAAACATTGAAGCAATCAGCGGTTATTCACCAGACCTCGTCATCGTTTCGTATGACCCAGGAAGTTTGGTGGAGCAACTCAAGACCTTGAATATTCCGGTGTTCATTGCTGGAGCAGCAATGAGTTTGGAAAATGTGTACGAACAAATTGAGCAACTCGGCGTACTCACTGGCCACAGTCAGGCTGCAATCGAAGTGTCAAAGACATTGCAAACCGGCATTGAAGATGCAGTTGCTTCGGTGAAGTTCTCGAACCCACCGTTGTCGTACTACTACGAACTTGACAACACGTATTACTCGGTGACATCAAATACGTTTATCGGTCAAATTTTCAACTTATTCGGCATGCGCAACATTGCCGACAACGTTGAAGCAGGTAACGACTACCCACAGCTTTCGGCCGAAGTTATTGTTTCCTCTGACCCAGACTTCATTTTCCTTGCAGATACGAAGTGCTGTGCACAAGATGCAACAACTGTTGCAGCACGTGATGGTTGGGGCGGATTGAAGGCCGTTACTGCGAACCGAGTGGTGTTGCTCGATGACGACATTTCGTCTCGTTGGGGACCACGTGTGCTCGACCTCATCACGTCAATTCGTGATGCAGTTGCTACAGCGAATTCGTGAACCGTAACCGTTACTGGTTTGCGCTTGCAGGAGCGTTGCTGTTTGTTGCGATGATCGTGGGAACGATGATTGGACCTGCGGGTCCAACATGGTGGCGAATACCACTCGAGTTCGCTAATCGATTGCCGTTCATTCATGTGAATAGCGGTGTATCAAAAGCGGACTGGAATATTGTTTGGCTCATTCGCACTCCACGAGTTGTGCTTGCGGCCATTGTTGGCTCAATGCTTTCGGTTTCGGGAGCGAGTTATCAGGGTGTTTTCCGAAACCCCCTTGTTGATCCGTATTTATTAGGCGTGGCCGCTGGTGCAGGACTGGGTGCCACGTTGGTGTTTGCGTTTCAACGTGGGGCCACGGAGCACTGGATTATTGACCCACTTCCATTGGCGGCTTTCATTGGCGCATTGGTGGCCGTGTTAGTTACGTATGTGGTTGGCACGGCGTTTGGAACAACGCAATCCAGTACCACGCTCATTTTGGCTGGTGTTGCGGTTACGTCGCTAGCCACATCAATTCAGGCATTTATTTTGCAGCGCAATACCGACGTGGTGCGCCAGGTGTATTCCTGGATCCTTGGTCGTTTATCGAGTGCAACATGGGGCGATGTTCGCCTGGTGCTTCCATATGTTGTGCTGAGCACAGGTGTGTTGCTGATGCATCGTCGATTGCTCGACGTGCTTCGCGTTGGCGATGACGAAGCGAGTGCGTTAGGCACGAACGTGCGCCGCGTGCGACTCATTGTTGTTCTTGCTGCAACGCTCGGCACTTCTGCAGTTGTTGCCGTCAGTGGCCTTATCGGGTTCGTTGGCATCATCGTTCCGCACGCAGTTCGCTTAATCGCAGGTGCTAGCTATCGGGTAGTGCTTCCTCTCAGCGTGTTGCTCGGCGCAGCATTTCTGGTATTCGCCGACATCCCAAGCAGGGTGTTGGCAAACCCTGCTGAAACCCCCATTGGTGTGGTCACCGCATTCTTTGGAGCACCATTCTTTTTGTTCCTTCTGCGCACGAGGAATACCTCAAAATGACTGCGCTCGGTTTCTGTGATGTTCGTGTGTCGTACAACGGCATAGAAGCTGTGCAGGGCTTTAACGACTTGTTGCACTCTGGCGAATGGTTGTGTCTCATTGGGCCAAACGGAGCTGGCAAGTCGTCGGTATTGCGTGCGGCAGCAGGGCTTGTTCCGTATACGGGGTCAATCGCTATTGATCAAACTGAAATACCAGCAACATCTGCGCGTTGGCGCGCACAACACATTGCATATGTTCCTCAGTCGCCACTTATTCCTCACGACATGAACGTTCACGACTACGTGTTGTTGGGCCGCAATCCGTACGTGGGACATTTCTCATCTGAAACAAAGCAAGATCGCGAAGTTATTCATGGCGTATTAGAGCGTCTCGATTTAATTGACTTTTCGCATCGCAGATTAGGCACGTTGTCGGGTGGGGAATTGCAACGATTGGTAATTGCTCGTGCGTTGGCACAGGAAGCTCCCGTGCTGTTGCTCGATGAACCAACGAGCGCACTCGATATTGGGCACCAGCAGCAGGCGCTTGAACTAGTTGACAAACTGCGCCGGGAACAGGGCCTCACCGTTGTTTCTGCCATGCACGACCTCACGCTTGCGGGCATGTATGCCGACCGATTGGTGTTGATGCATCAGGGTGCTCGGGTGGCAGAAGGCTCAGCAAAAGAAGTATTGAAGCCAAACATTCTCTCCGAGTTTTATGGAGTTTCTGCGCGCGTGCACCACGAAGAAGATGGCACCGTCGTCGTCATTCCTCAGCGCACGACTACTCGCTAACCAAACCGCTACCTTTGTCGTTGATGGACGATTTTGGACGCACGCTCAATATTCATGTTGCGGGTTGTGCGGAGTCGCACCAGAAACTATTGCAGTCGCTTGAATCGTTGACCGATGAGCAGTGCCGTGAGCCTTCTGCGCTTCCAGGTTGGACTCGCGGCCATGTGCTTTCACACCTGGCTCGCAATGCCGAAAGCCATGTGCATGTGTTGCAGTGTGCAGCACGTGGAGAGGTAGGCGAGCAATACGTTGGCGGAGCAAAGGCACGTAAACAGGGAATTGAAACACACGCTGCAGATTCAGCTGAAGAACTCGTGGCAAGCGTTCGCAAAAGCATTTATGCACTTGAAGGCCAATGGGCTGCCACGAATAGTGAAGGTTGGCAGGGGAGCGGCATCAATAGTGCAGGTGCATCCATTGCAATGAGCGACATTGTGTTCTTGCGCTGGCGTGAAGTTGAAGTGCATCACGCCGACCTTGCACTGGCGTTCACGTTTGCAAATTGGAATTCCACCTACGTTCGCTATGAACTCGACCGACAAGTCATGATGTGGCGCGCAAGCAAGCCCATGGGGTTAACCCCTGTGCCAAAAATTGCATTGCAACTTTCACCCAATGAACGGCTTGCTTGGTTTTTGGGTAGAACCGAAGTTGAAGGTCTGCCAAAGCCACCCAGTTACTAGTATTTCCATGTGAACTGGCGCGCAAGAGGCACATGGCTTATCGCGCTGTTTGCAGTCTGTTTCTCGGTTTTCATCCCTGCCGGTTCAGCAAGCGCACATGCCGGGTTGGAAGGCAGTGACCCCAAGCCAAGTTCGTGGCTGGCTACGTCTCCCACCGAAGTGGTTCTGCATTTTGACGAGACCGTTGGCGTGGTGTTTGCACGCATCAAAATTTTGGATCAAGACGGAAAAGAAGTGTTCGAAGCGCGACCGACTCGCGATGCAAACGATCACACGACGGTTCGCGCAAATATCGACAAGCTTGGCGATGGCACGTGGGTTGTGGTGTGGCGTGTTGCTTCTGCAGACTCTCATCCGGTGCAAGGGTCATTTGCCTTTTCAGTAGGAACAAGTTCTTCAGATGTGACGAGCATCTTGAATTCAAACGAAAGTCATAAACACGGCTTAAATAACCTGTTCAACATCATTCGATTTGTGATGTTTGCAGGCGTTCTGGCGCTCATCGGCGGAATTGCCCTAGTGATGTTCGGTGCGAAAAAGCCACCGTCTATTCGCACCCGCATGAGTTTGTGGGGCGCTTGGACGTTTGCAATTGTGGCAAGCATTGAGGCGCTCTTTGCATACGGCCCGCATGCTTCTGGCGTGAAGGTCTACAACGTCACTGACCTTTCGCTACTCGGCGACACCATGACCACATTGTTTGGTCAGGCCACGTTGCTCAGGATTTCATTGCTCTTAGGTTTCTCCATGTTGCTGATGACGATTGATAAACGCGACAAGCGTGCGTGGAGAATCTGCGCTGTCGGAGCTTTGGTTGCAGTCGCCGCTACGTTTTCTGCTGTCGGCCATCCGAGCGGACAGTCGCCAGTTGCACTCAGCTTTTCGCTCGACGTTGTACACCTGCTTGCAGTTTCGCTATGGATTGGCGCATTGTTCCTCATCACCATTGATCGAAAGTTTTGGTTGAGATCCACGCAGTCCATGCTCTGGTTTTCTCGCACAGCAGGGTATTCAGTAGCCGTAATTGCAGTTACCGGAGTCGTCCAGTCGCTCTTGCTCATGGGCGGAATACGCAATGTATTTGCTCTTGAATTCGGACAAAAGCTGGTCATCAAAGTAGGCCTTGTACTCGTACTTGTTGCAATTGGCGCGCTCTCGCGTTCAACATTGCGCAAGAGTGGTCCTGCCAAGTTGCATCAGTCAGTTGTGGTGGAAGCCTTGGTTGCACTCATTGTGGTGGGAATTACGGCAGTACTCGTAGCGCTACCACCACGTGTGCAGTCATCCAATGCACCAGTTGTGTTTTCGCTGAAGCAATCTGGGCTCATTGCAGACATCACGGTTACTCCTGCTCGAGTGGGCGCAGCAGAAATCCATTTGTCCATGGGCTCATTGGTTGGCTCGTTTGCCCAAATAACTTCGGTAAGCGCTCGAATGGCGCTGCCAAGCCAGAACATTCCAAATGGGCCAATAGAGCTGGAGCGAACTGGGCCAAATCACTACACCGCAATTGTGAACTTTGCTTTTTCTGGAACATGGCATATCGAGTTTCTGGTGAAACCAGACCCGTCACGCACGGTGTTGTTCACCACTGATGTCAAGGTTGGCGAGTAGTTACCTTCATCACCAGGTGGTGGCCCATGCCAGTTGCTTCGTCAACAAATTGATCACCAAAAACGTCAAAACCATTTTGTGTATAAAACTTGAGTGCGCTGTCCCGCGCCCTGGCCCAGATGTAATGCGCACCGTCGTCTTCGGCACGCTGTACTCCAGCGCTCAGCAGTTCTGCGCCAACTCCACTTCCCTGAAGGTGCTTGGCCACAGCCATTCCTTTTAGCTGTACAGCCGGAAGGTGTTCATCCAACGGCCACTCTTGGGGAATCCACGACGAACAGGCGATCAGCTCTTGGTTTTCATAGATGCCCAAATGAACGCATCCTGGGTATTCGTCTTGTTTGTACCGAGGGTCTTGTGATGGAGTTCCATCACGAAGTACAGCTAGTCGTAGTGGGAGAAGCTCCTCAGTCGAAACTTGGACGACTCGGTTTGAGCGATGCAGTGATCGAATATCAACAATGCGGTCCGCAAACTGGCTGGCTTCATTGCGATCGTGGGTCACATGCACAACTGTGGTGTTGCGCTGGGCAAGCAGGGTAGAAAGGTCGCGCAATAAGCGATCATGCAATTCGCCGTCAAGCCCGCTGAGTGGTTCGTCTAAAAGCAATACTTTCGGGTTTGCAGCCAGCGATCGCGCAACGGCAACACGCTTTGCTTCGCCGCCAGAAATAACGGTGACATCGCGATCTCGCAGGCCTTCGAGACCGACGAGTGCAAGTAACTCGTTTACGCGAAGAGATTGTTCGTGCTTGGTCATGCCCCGCATTGAGTACGCAATGTTTTCACCGACAGATAGGTGAGGGAAAAGTTGATTGTCCTGAAAGACCAAGCCGATGCCGCGCTTATGGGTTGGAAGGTGTGTGACATCGGTTCCATCAACACTGACCGTTCCCGATTCGGCACGCTCAATTCCTGCGATGACGCGAAGCAGGGTGGTCTTTCCTTCGCCACTTGGTCCAACGAGTGACACCACTTCTCCTGTAGCAACTTCAAGGCACACGCCATCAAGAATCACTTCGTTCTCATAATGAATGGTGAGGTCTGTGATCTTGAGCATTAGTGAGTCTTTGTTCGTGTGGCACGCGCAGTTTCTGCGATGTATACGGCACCAATGCTAAACACGAAAAACAGTGTTGAGAGCGCAAAAGCTTCGGCATGCTGGGTATCGCCAGGGCGGGAAAGCAAGCGAGCAATAGATACAGGAAGAGTTTCGCTAGTGCGGCGAGTGAGGAAACTTGTGGCACCAAATTCACCAAGTGAAACGGCGGCCGACAGAGCGAATGCAGTTGCTAGGCATCTCCTCAATAGTGGCAAATCAATTCGTATCCATTGGTCTTTCAAACTTGAGCCAAGTGTTGCTGCGGCATCGCGAAGGTCTTGCGGAATTGCCTGGGCTACCGGTAAAACGGTGCGAATAACCAGTGGAATTGCAATAAGGGAATGTGCAATTGGCGTGATCCACCACGTAGATCGAAACTCAATTGGACTGTGGTCAAACGTAATCAGCATTCCAAGTCCAACGGTGACTGCAGAAATCATGAGAGGTAATGAAGTGATGGTCTCGAGTAGTTGAGACGATGTTGACTTGTAGGCAATTGCTAAAGCAATCATCGCTCCCAATACGGTGGCAATGAGCGATGCAACAATTGCAAACCTCGCGCTCACGAATAACGCATTCGTAGTGTCGCGAGACAACACGTGCGACCAGCCGGAAGCCGACCTCCATGCGACCGCAACGAGTGGAAGCAATGCGAGCACTCCAGTAGCAAGGGCAATGCAGGAAACTAGAACAATTTGTGCAGTTCCTGTCGGCCGAGCAGCGTGAACGTTGACAGTGAGTGGTGAGGTGTGGTGACGACCAAACTTTGTCCAGGCATACAACACGCCTACGAGGAAAATTGTTTGAATGATGCCAATTGCAACAGCGCCATTCAAGTCGCCAAGTTGCACCGAGCGAACATAAATTTCAGTTTCAAGTGTTGAGTAAGCGGGTCCGCCCAGTATTCGAACTGCGCCAAACGATGTGAAACAAAACAACGCCACTGCAGTACTCGCGAAACTGAGCGCCGGTCGAATGAGCGGAAAGGTAATGGTGCGAAACGTGTGCACCGTAGAAGCACCAAGTGTGTGCGCTGCATGAATGAGTTCCTGGTCAATTTGGGACCACCGTGGCATTACAAGGCGAACCACCACTGCCATGTTGAAAAATACGTGAGCAACGATGATGGCGAAAGCGGTGTAATGCAACTGACTTGGAAGCAATGCAAACAGTGCTGTTCCCACAACAACGGTTGGCAACAGGAACGGCGCTGTAACGAGTGCGAGGAGTAGTCGTTTTCCAATAAAAGAAAAGCGCGAAAGTACGAATGTCACTGGAAGTGCACATGCAACGGTGAGCACGGTGCTCAGTACGGTCTGCCACAGGGTGAACCACGCGATGCGTCTGAATCCAGAGCTTGAAATGACGTTGAGGAATGCATCGGCACTTGCACCACGCTGAACGATTACCGCGGTTGGAATGGCCAAGAAAGCCAGCAAAAACGCCGCTGGAGCAATGATTAGCCACCGCGTGCTTGTGGGGTACGGCGAGGCAATCATGTGGTTGGTCTATTTAAAAACGATGGTTGACCACTCGTCGAGCCACGTTGCACGGTTTTTGGCGATCACGTCGTACTCAACTGTGAGTGGGCTTTCTGGTCGCGAAATGTACCGCGTAAACGTTTCTGGAACGGTCGCTTTTGCATTTACGGGAAACACAAACTGTGTGAGAGGGAGGTCACTTTGAAATGCGATATCAGTGAGGTAGTCAATAAGCATTTGCGCCTCAGCCTTGTGCTTGGTTCCACGCAACACTCCTGCATACTCAACTTGCCCAAAGCAGGTAAGGGGAGCAACACCAGTTGGTGCAACATCTGTCGGTGGGTTGGAAAACAGCACTTCTGCCGCAGGGCTACTGCTGTAGCTCACCACAATTGGGCGATCACCTTTTTCGGTAGAGCCAGAGAACTCTGTGCTGTATGCCTGTGTCCAACCATCAACGACGAGTACTCCGTTTTCACGTAATGCTTTCCAGTAGTCCTGCCAACCAGTTTCGCCGAATTCGGCAACCGTTGCCAGAAAGAACGCAAGGCCAGGTGAAGAAGTAATTGCGCTTGGCACCACGAGTAAGTTTGCATATGTGCTGCTGGTGAGCGCATCGAGTGTCATAGGAGGAGCGATGTTGTTGTTCCTGAACCACGCGATGTCGTAATTAATGCACACGTCACCAGTGTCAACGGGAGTGACCTCGTGTCCTGGAATGTTTTGTACAACCAATTCGTTCATGGACGAAAGATTTGAGGTTTCGTATGACGAGAACATGTCGGCGTCGAGCGCGCGAGAGAGCAACGTGTTGTCTACACCCCACAACACATCTCCCTCTGGGTTGCCGGCTGTGAGTGCGGCCTTGGTGATGAGCTCGCCGGCATCGCCACTGCGTACAACATTGACTGTGATTCCGGTTGCTGCAGTAAATGCATCAAAGATGCCCTCGCTAGGAGTGAAGGAGTCGTGAGCAAGCAGTGTCAGCGTTACTGGACCATTCGAGCTAGACGAACCGCCATCAGATGTTCCTGAACATGCGGCAAATAACAGCACGCTCAGTGCAATTGCGGAAAACTTTTTCATGGGGGTACTTCTTTCAGTTGCTGAGGGCACTTGACTGAACGACAAACAGTGAACCTGCTTGCAATGAAATTACTGCAGTTTCTTCAATGAGTTGGTTGCTTATTCCTCGCGAAGAATGTGGGGCAAGTGTTTCATTGGTGAGAGTCCATTTCAAACCAGTAGTGGTGATTCCTGATGCGGCTCCGCCCGCAGCGATAAGCCCAACGTTTGAGCCTTGTTTGCCAGTTATAGACACTGAAGCAGGGCCGTGTATGAGGTGCAGTATGGAGTTGTCCCACATTGCTTCGATTGTGCATTTTCGCAAACCTGGGTTCTGCAACACAGCAAATACACCGAGCTCATGGTCAAGGCGCCCACCACCTTTAGTGATCAAGACGATCTTATTGGCGCCCATCTCTACTGCTTTCAGTAGCGCAAGTTCGGCATCGGTGGAGTCTTTGTCGCGCGGAAGTTCGGTAATGGTGGTGCCGTTTGCTTCAACTGCCGCAAGAACTGCTTTATCAACAGAATCCATATCACCAATCACCACGTTCACTCGCAGTCCAAGGTCAATTGCTCCGTGCAATCCAGAATCTGCAGCAATCACCAATTGATGTGCGGGAATATGTTGCTTAAGTGCACGAGTGGGAGGGTTTCCTCCAAGCACAACGATTGCGGTAATTGAAGTGTGTGCAGTCATGGGATCAATGATGTCAGCGTTTGATATCGGGTTCGATGTGAATGATTACGTTAAATGGCGTCACTGAACGAATACGAACTTCTGCTTCGTCAATGGCACGCGCCAATTCAGGAATTGAAATGCTTGGGTCAACATCAATTTTTGCCGCAACCAGCACATCATCAGGACCAATGTGCAAGGTTTCCATATGAATGATTTCTTTGATGCGCGGGTCAACTTCAATCTGCTTTCTAAACTCAAGCTGCAATTCTGGATCAGCAGACTCACCAATAAGCAGATGCTTCATTTCGGATGCCAGCACAATTGCTATTGCAATCAACAACACACCGATTGAAATCGATCCGACCGCGTCCCATCGAGGGTCGCCAGTGAAGCGTGCAAGCAGTAGTCCTCCGAGTGCAAGAAAGAGGCCGGTCTCTGCGCCGAAGTCCTCAAGTAGCACCACAGGCAATTCGGGTTGCTTCGTAGTTTTGATGTAACGGAACCACGAAACCTTTGCTGGTTTCAGCTTCTTGGCTTCTTTCATTGCTGTACGTAATGAAAGAGATTCCAGCACAATGGCAACACCCAGAATGACGAATGCCAGCGCAAAACTGCTGGTTTCCTGTGGGTGTCGAAATTTATGTACGCCTTCGTATAAGGCAAATACGCCGCCCAACATGAACAGCACTAACGCAACGACGAATGACCAGAAATACCGTTCTGCTCCAAAGCCAAACTGAAATTGCGCTGTTGGTAGACGCTTTGATCGCTTCGCACCCAGGAGCAGTAGGGCTTGGTTGCCTGTGTCTGCCAGCGAGTGAACGGCTTCGGCGAGCATTCCTGCAGATCCAGTAATGAAAGCGCCAACAAACTTGGAGGCGGCGATTCCGAGGTTGGCCGAAAACGCCGCGTAAATTGCCTTTTTGCTGCCTTCGTTCACCTGTTAAGGATGCCACAGTTAGGCGCTCCTAACCCTCATGACGGTAGCCTTTTTTGCGTGAGCCCTTTCGCTAGCACTACCTCCGAGATTGACAAGACCGACACCATCGTGTCGATCACACCAGAAGCACATGTGAAGTTACTTGAACTTCGCGACGCAGAGGCAGAAGGCGCGCAACTTGGATTGCGCCTTGAAATCCTTTCTGAACCCGGCGAAGATTTCCGTTACGACCTGTCGTTTGATTTTTTCACCAAAGCTGCATTCAGCGATGAAGTACGAACCATTGATGGATTGAAGATCATCGTTCCCCAAAAAGATTTGGATGCCTTTCAGGGCGCCACTATTGATCACTCTGAAACACAAGGTTTGCTCATTCGTAATCCGAACAAGCCAAAGTCCCCGCAAATTGAGGGCCTTGTTCGCGACGATGAAATGTCGGCTGAAATTGAAACCATCGTCACTGCTGAAGTGAACCCGATGCTTGCAGCACACGGCGGATTCGTCACGTTTGCTGGCCACGACACAGAAGGAACTGCGTACTTCACCATGGGTGGTGGATGCCACGGTTGTTCAATGAGCCGTCAAACCATGCTTGAAGGCGTGCAGTCAATGGTGTCGGCAAAAGTGCCAACGATCACCAAGGTTCGCGACCTCACCGATCACTCAACTGGCGAGAACCCGTTCTTTAAATAAATACGGTTGACGCACGTACTGCATCAAAAATTGGGTTGAGTGCGGCGAAGACATCGCCAGCATCAATCAGTTTTTGGTGATCGCCCGTAAACACGATCAAACCCTTAATGAATGCTTCCTGCGCATTGATCTGCTCGGTAGCAATTCCAACAGCGGTTTCGTATGACTCGGTGAAGCGAACGTCTTCTGCTGGCGCTGCGCCAGATGTGAAGGAAACGGAACCACTGCGAACTTGCAGGTGATAGGTGACATCTCCGAATGGAGTTCCCGTGACTACTTGAGTGAGTCCAACGGTGTGTTGCGAAGCAAGTGTCGAAAGTGTGGAGTCTGCGCTCACACCGGCCGACATGGCCGAGATCCATTCGGCGCTGAGATATCGAAGTGACGACATCTCAGCGCCGATTTGGAACGCCTAGTTACTTACGCTGCAACCATGCTCGTCGTCTTACGACGCGAGAACGAGATTGCAACGACCAAGATGGCAAGTGAGATGCCTGCGATTGTGTATCGCACGAGGTTATTTCCTGGGTGGTTTTCAACCGAGAGAATTGGTTCGTACTTGATAATTGCTGGAAGGATTAACAGCGCAACCAAGTTCATCACCTTGATGAGTGGGTTGAGCGCTGGGCCAGCGGTGTCCTTGAATGGGTCACCAACGGTGTCACCAATTACGGCTGCCTTGTGTGCATCGGAACCCTTGCCACCATGGTGGCCGTCTTCGATGTACTTCTTGGCGTTGTCCCATGCGCCACCAGCGTTGCTTAAATAGTTAGCAATGAGCTGGCCGGTAAGAATAACGCCTGCAAGGAATGCACCAAGTGCTGCGTAA
>CANIHL010000020.1 GCA_947467375.1 Acidimicrobiaceae bacterium
AGTTCGCCGAGCTTCACTAAACCTTGCACCTCGGGTTCGCTTGCACTGTCTGCGCCCGCATACTGCCACGAACCCGGCTTACCAATTTTCTGCCAGTTGCCGGGAAAGTTTCTATTCAGGTCGACACCGTTTGCGTTTTGTCGAGTGCGTAATTGCTGGCCATCTGGGTTCATGGTGCGCACCATCCACAGATCGATATTTCCTTCAAGCGGCATGTCACGCAAAATGTCCACAACGCGATTACCAACAAACTCGTCGCCGTGAATGCAACCAATTACTAATACTCGTGCACCGTTACTTCCGCTTTGGCGTCGATAAAAGGTGAGCGGCACATTTTGAACTGAACGACCGAATTCAATATCGGTGTTCAAAGGAACCTCACCAAACTTGCCGAACCAACCTGGTTCAACTGGCGCGTCTGGGTTTACCGTGTCGCCGCTTACATCTGATCCAGAGTCAGAGCTTCCAGAATCTCCGGTAAAGAGTTTCGTGGCTTCATACAACACGCCGGCCGAAAGTACACCGAGCGCAATTGATTTAACAGAGAGATCGCTGAGGAAATTTCGTCGCGAAATAATTTCGCGCTCGTGTTCAATTTCTGGAGTAATAGCAATTTCGCTGGTTTCAGATTCAATGACGGGAATGGGTTGCGTGTTCTCTATTGCCGCAGGTTTTTCGACCACAGGTGAAGAAGTGAATGATGCTCGGCTACCAGACCTATCGGTATCCACGCGCCAGGTTTGTCCGGCTTCGTCGGTGTATGAAATGGCAAGAATTTTGGTTCGAGCTTGAGTGGCCGAAATTAGGCCGCTATCAAACTGGGCACAAGTTTCTTGATACACACGATTCATTCGGGCGAACTCGTCGTCCAAATGGGTAACTGTTTCGACCTGTTTGAACGAAGCTCGGCTGCCTGACTTCTTCGAGTCAATTGCCCAGGTTCGACCTTGGCTGTCGGTTGTCCGCAATTCCAAAATGGTGGTGCGTGCGGTCTCGGCTGAAATTTCGTTGTTGTCGAACGCTTCGCAGGTTTCGATATAGATGCGGTTCAGGCGCTCTAGCTCTGGGGGAAGTGGGGGCGTAGAAGGCATGTCCACACTGACTTTACTTCATGGATAAACGCCTATTGCGGGTTACTTGTTTGTAAACCACTTCAATTCGCGAACAATATGAGCCGCAAAGCGTGGGTAGATATCGCGAAGTGAAATTCCAAATGCCTTTTCGAACGCTGCGTTTCGAGCAGGAGCACACGTACTTGCATACTTCGGAGTTCCGTCTCCACAAGGTGTAACTGCCTCAGCCAAATTACGAATGAAAGCATTTACTTTTTCGTAGCCGTATGTTCCGTATAGGTACTGAAACGCCATGGCGCCAGTCACGTAATTCTGCGTCGGATCGCAATCTTTCGTGATGTCCTGGGTTTCGTTCGTAACGAACCAATTTTCCCAATACTTTGCAGAAAGTCGTTGCTGCGGTGGGTACTCGCGCTCATTTTCTAGGTCTTGTAATTGTGATTTCCAGGCATGTACGTAGGCGCTCTTGCTCGCGCGACCTGCATAGCTCCAGCCAATGAAATTTGCTTGACCTTCACGAACCCAGCACTGCATCGCCGCCATGCTTCCGTTGAATACCGATCGTTGAGCAATGTGCACGTATTCGTGACTGGTGAGTGAGTTCCAGTGATCATCATTTGTTGGACGACCGTTGGGTACATAGACCATGAGCACTGCGTTTCCGTTCTTTGCGTCACCGGGAGCTCCGCCTCCGAAGAACCCCGTTGGCTCTAGCCGTGCACGTTCGGCTTTTGCGTCGAGCCAACCCGATTCCAATTGCTGAACAGGCAGCACCTGCTTCATGTAGTTGTACACAAATTGAAAATGTTGAGTTGGGGCAGCGTAGACATCCATTGGCTTGGAGGCATTTCGTAAGTCGGTCCACATACTTACGTTCGCGCGAATATCGGCAACAATTTGATTTGAGTAGACCTTCTTCAACTGTGGATCAATGGTGAACGTGGCATTTGGTGTGGCGCGAGACGCGTGACTCAGAAACGATAGAAAATTTGTTCGGGCTCGTTCAGATGTGATTGATGCCAGGGCTGGGGCGTTTGATTTATTCGAAGCGGCGGTTGTCGTCAGGCACGCAGTGATAACAAGGGCAGTGATCAGAACTTTGCGCATTACCGAGTCTTGCTCAATTTGAATCGAATGAGAGTGTCTATCCGAAGCGCAAGCGCCAGAAGGGCAATTGCCGCCACGCCATCTAGCCACCAATGGTTCCCTGTTGCAGAAACTGCAAGCACAGTGAATACAAGATGCAATGCAAACACCCAACGCCATTTGCTCGTGCTCGCAGAAATGATTCCCAGTGAAACAATTGCTGCCCACCCAACATGAATGGAAGGCATTGCAGCGAATTGGTCAGACACTCCTGTGCCTACTGGGCCATACACCGAGAGTCCAAAGCGAGTTGCGAGATCGACATATCCGAGGTCGGGAAGAAACCGCGGCGGAGCCACACGTATATAACGAATCACTAAACACGCTGCGGTCAGCATGGCGAGTGCGCTGCGCCAATGGGGGTATGCGTTGCGATTGCGCACAAACAGCCAAACCAGAAAAGCCACCATGGCCGGCACATGAAATACCGCGTAATAGAAATTGGTTGAACGAGCAAGCCAGTCGAAGCGCAAGACAAAGTGTTGAAGCGAGAGCTCACTTGGAATGTGCAGGAACTGTTGGAATCGATCGATCTGGCGAGCCCGTTCAATTGCGCCTGTTGGTTTATCGAGTGGCAGCCTCATGGCCAGTCGCCACAACATATAGAGGAATGAAATCAGCCCCAGTTCGGTACTGGTGGCTTGGATGAAGGTCCGCGCCCGAGAAACAGGGAAGCGAGTTGCTACTTGTGCAACCATAAAACTGACGACAGCAGAAATGGCTGCCTGGTCCCAGGTCACCCATTTCATGTTGGTATTCACGGCACGACTGTAATCTTTTCGCGGATGTGGCAGTCTAAGTGAATGAAAATTGGCTATTGGGGCGCGTCAGGTACGGTAACGGGTTCACGATTTCTGTTGGATGGCGCTAACGGTCGAGTACTCATCGACTGCGGAATGTTTCAGGGCGGGAAAGCAATTCGCAAGCGAAACTGGGAACCGTTTCCTGCTGATCCAGCGTCAATTAATGCTGTGGTTCTTACTCATGCGCATATCGATCACAGCGGGTTTCTGCCGGCATTTGCTCGCGATGGTTTTGCGGGTCAGATTTATTGCACTCCTGCAACTGCAGAGCTAGTTGAACTTCTCCTTCGCGACTCTGCGCATTTACAGGAAGAGGAAGCGCGTTATGCGAATAAAAAGAAATCCAGCCGTCATGTGCCGGCAAAACCTCTGTTTACTATTCATGATGCGGAGTCCGCATTAAAACTTCTTGAGGTGCGAAAGTTTGGGGTTCCCTTTTCTCCAGCTCCTGGTTTCGAAGCCACATTCACTCGTGCCGGCCATATTCTTGGAGCCGCATCGGTGCGAATTGTGGAAAACGGTGTGTCCCTTCTTGCATCGGGGGACTTAGGTCAAAACGGCGACCTTGTGATGCATGCTCCTGATAGCCCGCCAGAGGCCGACTATGTCTTGATTGAATCGACGTATGGCGACCGTCTTCACGACAAAGGCGACCCGTTTGAGGAGATAGAAAAAGTTGTTACAAAGACCATCGGTAACGGCGGCAGTGTTCTGTTTCCAGCGTTTGCAGTTGGCAGAAGCCAAGTGTTGATGCATATTTTGGCTGAGCTTCGGCATCAAGAACGTATTCCTAATGTTCCTATTTATCTCAATAGTCCAATGGCGACAGATGTAACAGACATGTACTTGCGTTATGCAAGCGAACACAATTTAGGTGATGAGCAATGTGCGCGCATCTGGTCGGGTATCGAATTTGTTCAAACCATTGAGCAGTCAAAAGAACTTACGAGTTCAACTGAGCCAAAGATTGTTATTTCAGCAAGTGGAATGGCAACCGGCGGTCGAGTATTGCACCATTTGATCCAGATGCTTCCTCATTCGCAAAACTCCATCGTGTTTGCTGGACATCAGGTTGAAGGAACACGTGGATTCTTGTTGGCTAATGGCGAAAAGAAAATTCGGATCTACGGTGATGAAATTGACGTGTTTGCCAACATCGTGCATATGGAAGAGCTGTCAGCACATGCCGATAAAGACGAGCTGATTTCGTGGCTAAAGAAGATGCCGAAGAAGCCAAAGAAGGTGTTCGTCATTCATGGTGAGCCAGATGCCGCTGGCTCGTTGCAGCAAGTTATCCGCGATGAAATGAAGTGGCCGGTAGAAATCCCCCAACATGGAGACGCCGTAGATTTGCTGTAAGTACGAAAGCAAGTTGGCGCGCTCGGACGGACTCGAACCGCCAACCCTCTGATCCGAAGTCAGATGCTCTATCCATTGAGCTACGAACGCTGGTCACCACATATTAGTGGCGAGTTGAATGTGTGACTACGGGCGAATTTCGTAGAAGGCGTTGATGGAATGGTCAATATCAAGCCTGCGGAATTGTGAGAACCCAGCCGACTTGGCCATTGACTCCGCGTTGCTTGCCGAC
This sequence comes from Acidimicrobiaceae bacterium, assembly GCA_947467375.1. Classification (GTDB taxonomy): domain Bacteria; phylum Actinomycetota; class Acidimicrobiia; order Acidimicrobiales; family Ilumatobacteraceae; genus UBA3006. The sequence goes on from CANIHL010000020.1 coordinate 4,614, forward strand.
AACCCCAGGGTGCCAAGTCCGGCGCCATCTGGTGAAGACATTGCAGACGACATGCACGACAACACGCTGATGCCATACATCAACGGAGCCATTGGGTTTTTCTGCGCATTTAAGGCAAACGTGTCGTGCGCCTTGATGTCAACGAGCAACCACGTTCCATTTGGTTTCAGCGCTGCACGAATGGCGTGCATCATTTCCGCTGGGTGAGTCATGTCGTGAATGCAGTCGAACGTGGTGATGAAGTCGACTGAATTGTCTGTTGGCAAAGGTTGTTTGCGTGGATCATGAAAGGAAACGTTTTTCAGACCTGATGCGTTGAGCTTGTCTGCTGCGCGATCGAGTGCGTATTTGCTGATGTCATAACCAACGAATGAACTCTTGGGGAAGTGCTTACCCATGAGCAAGATGGCGCTTCCTGCACCGCAACCAATGTCGGCAACTGTTGCACCATGTGTAAGCGCGTCACGAATTCCGTCAATCGCCGGAATGACAGTGTCAATGAGGTTTGCATTCGTCCATGGTTCGAAACTGCGTTCAATGCCAACTGCACCTTCGGGGCCGTGGCTGTCATAGTCATGACCAACGCCTGTGCGAAAGCTTTCCGGCATTTTGTTCAGTGCGGCCATGGTTTGTGGCAAGCGATGGAACATGCCCATGCCAAACGCAGGACTGTTCGGGTCGGCAAGAACGGCTACTTGTTCGGGGGACAAGAAGAACTGATCGTCATTAATAGATGGTGATTCAGATGGTGTGTTTGTTGTTGAAATAAGTCGTGCAGAAGCTTGGTTGTATGCCCATTCGCGCACCCAGCGCTCATTCAGTTCGGTGGCATGAGCAAGTTGGGAGGTGGTCATTGGCTGCGCAGCATTGGCAAGTGCTGTATACAACCCAAGTTGGTCACCCAAATGGACCATTCCCGATGTCACAGCTCCTTCAAGTTTCGTGAATAGAAGGAATGAAAACATCTTGAGTTTGTCTGGGTCAATGGCGCTCATATGTAATAGAACTTAGTTCTTTTGCCTGACCACAAATTCAGTGGCGTGTAGGGCAAACTAGATACATGACTTGGAAAAAAATCGTTGGTGTTGTTGCAATCGTTGTTTTAGCCATGATGGTGTTTCGCGGATGTGGCGATGGTCGAGGAATGATGCGTGACCATGACGAGATGCATGGTGGTGGTAACTCTGCGCAGGGCGTGACCGTGCAGGCCACTGGAACAGTAAAAGTTGTTCCCGATGGAGTTAGCTTCAATTTTGCAGTTTCGATATTGGCTCAGTCTTCAGAAACTGCGATGTCCGATGCAAGCGCAACAGCCGAAAAGGTTCGCGCTGCACTAGATGCTGCAGGAGTTGCAAAAGACGACATCGCAACCCAGAACGTCAGCGTGTATCCGGAGTACCTATCGAGTTCAACAGGAGCTCAAACGCTCAGCGGGTATCGCGCACAACAAGTCTTCACTGTCACGTTGCGCGACACGGGCAAGGCCGGAGAAGTTGTAGATGCTGTTATTGCAGCTGGTGGAAATTCACTGCAGGTGTATGGCGTAACGCCAACTCTGCTTGATACCGATGCTGCGGTTGCGCAGGCTCGTGAAGCAGCAATCAAGAGCGCTAAAGCTAAGGCAAAGGATTATGCAAGTTTGATTGATGCTGGTCTTGGTTCGGTGGTGTACGTAAACGAAATTGCTTCGCCAAGTTCACCGGTACCGATGTTGGCAGGCGATTCAGCAACTGCATCAGCGCCAATGGAAAAAACAGTTATCAATCTGGGAACTCAAGAAGTTTCAGTGTCGGTTGAAGTTCGCTGGAGCTTGAACTAAGCAGTTAGTTGAAGGCGCATCACGGTGTGCGCAATGCCATTGAGTTCCGTTTCTCGAAGTGGTTTCCAACCTTTATTGGCATACCACTGTTGCTGGTCGCTGGTGTAGAGGTAAAGAGCAGCGTGCCCTAACTGGTGTGCTCGCTGAACAATGCGTTGTACAACTGTTGAAGCAACACCGTGTGCACGGTTGGTTGGCAATGTGAGTACGGCGGCAAGCCACGGGCCGGGTTCCGGTGCGTTTGGCAATTCGTCGTCATCGATAAGCGTTGCCATGCCGATGAGTTCGTCATTCGTATTTAGCGCTACATACGTTTCTGCGAATCGACCTGCATATTGCCCAGTAAGTCCGTAAAGATCTATGTAGGTCTGTACAGAGTCTTCAGTGAATATCTCTTTCCACTCAGCCACGGAAAGTTCCGCTGCTCGCTTCCAGTGTTGAGTCGCATCGGCGATATGTACAACAGAAAATGTCTTTAGCTGTGGCGGAGCCGTGAAAGCACCGTTGTTATCGCAAGGGATGTCAATTACTTCAGTGACTGCATCAAGATTGATGGGTCCGTAAATATGCGGGAACAGTGGTTCGTGGGGAAGTGCAGGTGAGCCATCAATATGTGCTGGCGGCTCAAACTTCATTTGGCTTGTGAGTTTTGCGGGGTCAATGTTCAACAACACCATGTTGTGTGCACCGGGGTAGTACTTGTTGGCCACGTCAACCATTTGGTGTTCGGTTGAACAGTGGGCAAAGCCTTCAGTTGCAATTGAAGGGGCGACAAGCTGTCCGTGTGCTTGAGCCTCGGCCCAACTTTCGCGCGACAACAAATGCAAAATCACGTATTTAGCGTAGATCCTGAACTTTCCAATTGCCCTTTGCGTTGATGATTTCAGGGTCGCCTGTAAGAATTTTGGCGTTATTGGCGAGTGCAGTTGCTACACAAAATGCGTCGCCTAGAGCCATTTTGTGTGCAGCCTTGATTCGTGACGCAGAAAGTGTGAGTTCTTCATCAACTTCAATGAATGCAAGGTTTTGGCGTAGAGCTGGGAGAACCTGCTGGATGGCTTTATCTCCATGTTTTCGGGAGAGGATGTACAGAACTTCACAAACATTGACAAGGCTGATCACTGGGCGAGATGGAATTGTTTTTTCTACGGCAGAAGCAGAAGGCCCATCTTCAAGCCAATTGATTACCGCCCATGAGTCGAGACAAATATTCATCGAGCCTCATTGCGACGGTCATCCATCAACATCTTGAGCATGCCAGAGCCTGCAAACATGCCACGTAGAGATTTGGTTGTGTGCACAGACTGAATGAGTACACCATTCTCAGAAAGTGAAACAACGACCTCGTCACCCGGCTCAATTCCAAGTTCGTCGCGAAACTTCTTTGGAATAACTACTTGACCCTTGGGTCCAACTTTTTGTGCCATTTCGTAATCATAACAAAATGGTATAACTGAAGGTATAACTTTTGTGGGTACTGTCATGCACCTATGTGTGCGCCGACTTTGACTCGTAGGCAAGTGCGGCAATGACAACAACAATGCCAACCCATGCAAGCGTTGTGGGGCGTTCATCTAGTACCACAGCACCAAGAATCGTGGCAACAACTGGTTCAGCCAGAGTAATCATGGTGGTTTCGCGCGCTTCAAGATTTTTCAAACCACTTGCATAAGCCCAATATGCGAGCGCAACGGTGATGATTCCAAGCCACAACCCAAGAGAAATTCCGCCAACTGTAAAAATCCACTCGGTTTTCACGAACAACAGCGTTGGGGCCAACATGACTGCCGCAATACCGAAAACGCGTGACATGGCAACATCGCTCGCAACACCAGATTCAACAATGCGTTTACTGGCCAGTGCGAAGAGCGCATAACCCAAACCTGCGCCAAGTGCATACATGATTCCCGCAACTGAAACGTTTGCGTCGCTTCCCGACAACACAATGAGTGACATTCCGGCAACGGCTGCGGCAGTTGCCATCATCCATTTACGAGTCGGAAGCGAGCGAAACAAAACCGCCGATAACACCCCGGTCAGAATTGGGGCAGAACCAAGCGCCACCACAGTGCCAACGGCAACTCCGGTTTCATGAACGGCAGCGAAGAATGTTGCTCCGTACATTGCCTGGCCAAATCCGGCAATGATCCATATATACAGGGGCACTGATGAGGAGGTGACTTGTGGCTTACGGACAAACGAAGTGATGGCAATTAATGCAATCGCGCCAATAATGAACCTGATGGCAGCAACTCCAAGTGAGGTGGCGCTATCAGGTCCAAGTGCACGAGATGTGCCAGTTGTGGCAAAACAGATTGCAGCAAACAGCACCAGCAGTCGTGAACGCACGCCTAAACGGTAGTTGGACGGGCGGTAGATTTGAGCAAGCAGATTGCTCCCGTAGCTCAGATGGATAGAGCGGCGGACTTCTAATCCGTAGGTCGTAGGTTCGATTCCTACCGGGGGCGCAATTGCAAAAACAGGCGTAAATATCGTGCGCATTGTGGGTTGGGGGCTCTGAACGCCTATCCTTTCGGGGTCAGTCTGTAGAGAGGTCGCTTCTGTGAAATTCAATAAAGGTGACACCGTCATTTACCCCCAGCACGGTGCATGCATTGTCCATGGCATTAAGCGCATGAAGGCATTTGGCTCCGTGCAGGAGTACCTCATTTTGAAGACCGTCATCAACGAGATGACCCTCTCAGTGCCAACCGCAATGGCGAACCAGGTTGGTGTGCGCCCGCCGGTATCGAAGTCTGAACTTGAAGACTTGCGTTCAGTGCTGTCAAAAGCTGACCCACGCGTACCTGCAAACTGGTCACGTCGATTCAAGAACCACCAAGAGAAGTTGAAGAGCGGTGACGTCTATCAGGTTGCCGAAGTGGTGCGTAACTTGGCTGCTCGTGATCGCGACAGTGCATTGTCGGCTGCAGAAAAAACTATGTATGACCGCGCGCGCATCAACTTGATCTCAGAAATTTCTCCAGCGCTAAAAGTTTCAACTGATGCTGCAGAAGTGTGGCTCGATGCAGCACTTGAGCAAGGTGTGTTGAAGCCTTCAAAGGGCGCCAAAATCGTGAAGCAGATTCCAAAGGATGATGCCAAGCCAGTTGCTAAAGCAGCCGCGAAGGAAGTAGCTAAACCTGTTGCGAAAGCAGCCAAGGTTGCCAAAGTTGCAAAAGCTCCCGCTAAGGCCGTAGCGAAAAAGAAGTAGTCGTGGCAAACGTTGGCTACGTCGGTTTAGGAATTATGGGTGGGCCAATGGCTCGCCATCTTGCAAAAGCCGGACACAGCGTTGTGGTGTACAACCGCACAACTGAAAAATCTGATGCGTGGGTTGCCGAACACGGCGGTTCGCGCGTACTAACACCACGTGAAGTGGCGCAGCAAAGCGATGTCGTATTTATGTGCGTTGGCAACGACAACGATGTGCGCTCGGTGGTATTTGGCGATGATGGCGTACTCGCTGGATTGAAGTCCGGTTCAGTGCTGGTTGATCACACCACAGCTTCGGCAACTCTTGCACGAGAACTTGCAGATGCATGCGCTGCCGTTGGTGCAGGGTTTGTTGATGCTCCGGTTTCTGGCGGCCAAGCAGGCGCTGAAAACGGCCAGCTCACCGTCATGTGTGGAAGTAATGATCAAGCATCATTCGACCGCGTGAACCCAATTATCGATGCATATGCAAAGCGTTGCCAGCTGTTGGGCAATGCAGGCTCTGGCCAGTTGGCAAAGATGGTGAATCAAATTTGCATCGCTGGCATTGCACAAGGTTTGTCTGAAGCATTGAACTTTGCCATGCGCGCTGGGTTGAACCCAGATGATGTTGTTGACGTCATTTCCAAAGGTGCTGCACAGTCGTGGCAAATGGAAAACCGCGCAAAGACCATGGTTCGTGACGAATTTGAATTTGGTTTTGCTGTGGAATGGATGCGCAAAGACTTGGCAATTTGTTTCGACGAAGCCAAGCGCAATGGCGCACAATTGCCAATGACCGAAATGGTCGACAAGTTTTACGAAGAAGTAGTTGCCATGGGCGGCAAACGCTGGGACACCAGCAGTTTGATTGCTCGTCTTACGAAAGACTGAGCTGCAGCTGGTTTACGCCTCGAATGGTGAGGCGATCGCGCCACGAAGGCGTACCGACAATTTCCATGTTCGGGAAGCGTTTAAACAGGGTTCCCACTGCAACTTCGGTTTCCAGTTTCGCTAACGCCGAGCCCAAGCAATAGTGAATGCCCGACGCAAATGCCATATGGCGATGCGAATTCGGGCGGTCAAGGCGTAACTCGTGCGGTGCATCAAATACCGCTGGGTCGTGGTTCGCAGCGCCAAGTGAAGTGAGCACCACGGTTCCAGGTTCGATAGTAAAGGTGTTTCCTTGTGCCTCGTATTGCACTGGCTTTAGGGGAATACGCACGGTGTGTTGCACCGGACCGTCGTAGCGCAGCAACTCATCAATAGCTTGTGAGTTGAGCCCATGTTGATGAACGAATGCTGCTTGGTCTGGGTGGCGAAGCAGCGCAAGAGTTGAATTGCCAATGAGGTTCACTGTGGTTTCGTGTCCTGCGATGTACAACAACACCAGAAATGCCATCAGTTCGTCGGTGGTCATTTTGTCGCCGGCTTCTTCGGCGGTGATGAGGCTCGACAACATGTCGTCGCCCAAATTTTTGCGACGATCTTCGATAATGGAAGTGAGATAGGGAACTAGTTGTTCAATTGCCGCATCTGATTGAGCAAGTTCTTCATCGGTTGCCGTTGGCTCTAGCGAGTTCGTAATGATCTGCGACCATTCGCGCATTTCTTCGGCACGCTCGGTAGGCATGGCGAGCAAATCTGAAATCACCTGAAATGGAACGGGAAATGCAAGGTCATCAATGAGTTCAATCGATCCACGTTCTTGCGCCGCATCGAGAACGGTATTGACCAACTGCTCTATACGGCCGCGGAGTTTTTCCATTGCACTTGGCGTAAACGATTTCGACACGATGCGGCGTAGGCGAGTGTGGTCTGGTGGATCAAGGTTCAGGATTGACTTCGTACGTTTGCGGTCCATTTCACGCCTGCGTTGACGTGACTCAGAGGTTGCTTGTGTTGAATACTTTTCGATGTCTCTGCTGAAGTCTGCACTCTTGAGCGTTGTTGACACATCGTCGTACCGCGTGAGCACCACCATGCCGAACTCGGTGGTGTGTACAGGCTCGTGGGTGCGTAAAGAGTCGTAAAACGGGTATGGGTGAGCACGAAACTCTGGGTTAAACGGATTGAATTCCGGTTTGCTCACGTGCTTAGCCTGCGAATGGGTCTTTGTGTTCGTACCGAGAAATTGGTTGACCAGCTGAAACCACCCACTGCGAGCCGTTAATGCGCTCGGTGAGTGCACGCATTGCCAAGTCGCCAGCAATTTCTACTGGCATCACGCCAAGACTGAAGACCGCAGCGAACTCGCGAGCTTGTGCGCTAACAAGCGGAGTATCGAGGAAGCCAGGGCACAGTGCGCTGATGCATACGCCGTGTGGCTCAAGTGCTTGGCCCATGCTCTTCACGAAACCAACCATTGCATGCTTGGTGAGACCATAAATAGGGTCTGGCGCAATAGGGATAATTCCCGCAAGCGATGCCGTGACCAAGATATGTCCGCTCTTGCGGGCAACCATGTGTGGAACTATTCCACGTGCACCAAACACCACGCCGTCTACGTTGATGCTCATAATGCGGTAGTAGGCATCATTGTCCACGCGCTCAAGTGGGTAGGTGCTTGCGTCACCAAGCACGTTTTGATGCGTAGAAACTCCAGCGTTCAAGCACACAATGTCGAAGTTGTTGTCCTTTTTGTACAGCTCTTCCCAAGCCTGCGCACTTGTTACATCGAGATGTACGTATTCGCCGCCAACTTCGGCTGCTACTTGTTTGCCAAGTGTGTCGTTTACGTCGGCAAGTACAACCGTTGCGCCTTCTTTCGTGAAGCGGCGCGCCATTTCGGCACCAATTCCGCTTGCGCCGCCGGTAATGAATGCGCGTTGTCCTGTGAGTTGACCCATGGTGTTCTACTTTCCTTGTGCTGCTGCGGCAAAGATGTCGAGCAGTTTGTCTATTTGTTGATCGGTAATGACGAATGGTGGGCAAAATGCGTTGGTGTCAGCATTGATTGAGCGCGCAATGACACCGCGCTTAATCATGGTGTCGCGAATGGTGACACAGTTCTGATCTGGCTTTAAACCCGCGGCCCATATTGCTCCAGCGCCACGAACAGAATCGATAATGCCGTCTGCTGCAAGTGAGTGCAATCCATCACTCAGACGCTTGCCAACATGTTTGGCGCGTTCCAGCAATCCATCGCGTTCAATGATTTCTAAGTTCTTTAGCGCAGCCGCACACACTGCCGAGTGGCCCGAGTAGGTGTAGCCGTGTCGTAAAAAGAATTCTGGGTCGCGCTCAAGTGCGTTCAATGCGGTGCGACCAATGAACACACCACCCAGTGGCTGATAACCAGAGGTAACTCCTTTGGCGAAACACAACAGGTCGGGTACAACGTTGTAATAGTTAGCAGCGAACCACGTACCGAGTCGACCGAAGCCGGTAATCACTTCGTCGAAAATAAGTAGTGCTCCGTATTGATCGCACAACTTACGAGCGCCTTCTAGGTATCCGTCTGCAGGCGGGTATACGCCACCTGCACCTTGTAATGGTTCGGTGATGATTGCTGCAACACGTGCACCGTTGTCTTTCATAAACGATGCAAGGTCTTCAATGTTGTCACTGTCCACTTGCACCACTTCAGGAAGCAGTTGGCCGAAACCAATTTTGTTCAGTGGTAAACCCTGCGCACTGGTGCCGCCGTAGTTGGTGCCGTGGTAGCCGCGGTTGCGCGAAATGATGATGGTCTTTTCTGGATGTCCTGCTTGAACGTGCGCAACGCGCGCAAGTTTCATTGCGGTGTCAATTGCTTCTGAGCCACTGCCACACAAAAACACACGTGAGTCGGGGAGAGGCGAGAGCGTTATTAACTTTGCGGCCAGTTGTTCGGCCTTCTCGTTCGTAAACGGATCAAAAATTGAGTAGGTCTCGAGCGTGCGAATTTGCTCGGCAACTGCATCTGCAATTTCTGTATTGCCATGACCAACTTGGCTGTACCAAAGACTGCCGATTGCGTCGATGTATTCGTTGCCCTTGTCATCCCACAGCAAGGCTCCGCTGCCGCGCACCATGCGAATGAAATCGGTCTTAGTGGGCTTGGCAAAGGCGTGAAGGAGGGGTTCGGCCATGGAGATGACGCTAGTTCGCCTAACCTAGAGCCGTTATGAAGGGCCTCATTCTTTCGGGCGGCGCGGGCACGCGCCTTAGGCCCATCACCCACACCAGCGCCAAGCAGCTGGTGCCTATTGCCAACAAACCCATTTTGTTCTATGGCATTGAAGCCATGGCCAAGGCTGGCATACGCGAGATCGGCATCATCATTGGCGAGACGGGTAATGAGATCCGTGCGGCAGTTGGCGACGGCTCACAGTTCGGCGTACAGGTCACGTACATACCGCAAGATGCGCCGCTTGGTTTGGCGCACTGCGTACTTATTGCACATGACTTCTTGGGTGACGACGATTTCGTCATGTACCTGGGCGACAACATGCTTGAGCAAGGTCTCAACGAATTTGTTGACGAATTTGAAGCTGCACGCAAAGCAGGTGGGCCAAATGCACCGACTGCTCAAATTTTGCTCTGTCATGTTGAAGACCCTCGACAGTTTGGTGTTGCAGAAGTAACTGCAGAAGGTCACGTTGTGCGGTTGGTAGAGAAACCACAGAACCCGCCGTCAGATCTCGCTCTTGTTGGCGTGTACTTGTTTGACAAAACCATTAACGAAGCAGTGCGCGCAATTAAGCCGTCGCCTCGCGGCGAACTGGAAATTACCGACGCCATTCAATGGATCGTTGAACAGGGCTATGTGGTGAATCACAAAGTGCTTGAAGGCTGGTGGATTGACACCGGCAAGAAAGACCCGTTGCTCGAATGCAATCGTTTGGTGCTTGAAGTGTTGGAGCCACGTAACGAAGGCGATGTTGACGCTTCATCACAAATTGAAGGTCGCGTGGTGATTGAAAAGGGTGCGGTTGTTCGCAACTCACGCATTCGTGGGCCAGTAGTCATTGGTGCAGGCTCAGTAATTGATCACGCATACATCGGGCCGTACACCTCGCTTGGTCGCAATTGCAAAGTTGAACATTCCGAAATGGAACACAGCGTGGTACTGGATGGCTCAAGCATCGTTGGTATTGAGCGCCTTACTGATTCGCTCATTGGTCGCGATGTACAAGTAACGCGTTCTGAACAAAAGCCTCGCGCTCTGCGCCTCATGTTGGGCGACGACTCGAAAGTAGAACTTGAATAATGGCTGTCATTACTGAATCAAGCGTCATTAAAGATGTGCAGATCGTTGAACCTGCCATGTTTAAAGACGAGCGTGGCTTCTTTATCGAAACGTATCGTCGCCAGTGGTTTCCGCTTGGTCGCGAAATGATTCAGGGAAATCGTGGCGACCGCCAGGCAGGTTGCGTTGTCGGATTGCACTATCACTTGCATCAAAGTGACTATTGGTATGTGCCGTACGGTTCGTGCCGCGTGGTGTTGCACGACTTGCGCACGGGTTCGCCAACAGATGGTGCAACGCAGGTGATTGATTTGGGAACACAAGCAGACGGATCGCATGATCACAGAGGCATTTTCATTCCGCCTGGAGTTGCGCACGGTTTTGCTTCGCTTACTGACATGACTATTACCTATTTGGTAGATGGCTATTACAACCCGGCCGACGAGCGTGGCCTTGCGTACAACGACCCAGCAGTGAAAGCTGACTGGGGCTTTGCAAACCCAATTTTGAGCAAGCGCGACCAAGACAACCCAACGCGCGGAAACATTGACCCGCAGTTTCAGCCGCACTTTTCACTAAGGACCTGATTTAACGCATGAAGATCTTTGTTACCGGTGGTGCCGGCTTTATTGGTTCAAACTATGTGCGCTGGGTACTTGCAAACACCGACCACGAAGTAACCGTGTTCGACTCACTTACGTATGCCGGCAACCTCAGCACGTTGAAAGACGTTGATGACAACAAGCGTTATTCATTCGTGAAGGGCAACATTTGCCAGCCAGGCGATGTTGACGCTGCAATGCGCGGCCACGATGCTGTCGTGCACTTTGCTGCCGAAAGCCACGTAGACCGTTCCATTGAAGGCAGCGAAGACTTTATTTTGACGAATTGCTTTGGCACCAACGTGATCATGGATGCCGCGCGTCGTTTAGACATGCAACGAGTGGTGCACATTGGTACCGACGAGGTGTACGGCTCGGTTGAAGTCGGTTCGTCGAAAGAAACCGATGGTCTTGAGCCACGCTCGCCATATTCGGCTAGCAAAGCGGGAAGCGACCTGATTGCGTTGTCGTATCATGCAACACACGGCCTGCCAGTAACCGTTACGCGATGTACCAACAACTTTGGTCCGTACCAGTACCCAGAGAAAGCAATTCCGTTGTTCACCACCAACTTGCTCGATGGCAAACAAATTCCGTTGTACGGCGATGGCTTGAACGAGCGCGACTGGTTGTATGTAGATGACCATTGCACCGGTGTGCATTTGGTTTTGGAGAAGGGCAATGTTGGCGAGATCTACAACATTGGTGCTGGAAACGAAACTGCGAACCGTGTATTAGTAGACAAGTTGCTCGCACTTCACGGCAAAGACGAAACAAGTGTGCAATACGTTGAAGACCGCAAAGGTCACGACCGCAGGTACTCGGTAGACATTGCCAAGATCACCAAGTTGGGTTGGAAGCGTGAGCGCTCACTTGACGAAGCTCTTGAAGAAACCGTGAAGTGGTATCGCGATAATCGCTGGTGGTGGGAGCCTCTCAAGGGCAAAAAGTAATGAAGCTGTTTGTCACCGGAGCAGGTGGCCAACTTGGTCATGAACTTATAGAAGCAATTCGTGCTGCTGGGCACGAATCACTTGCCACCACGCATGCGCAATTGGATATCACCGATGAAGAAGCGGTGCGTATAGCCATTGGCTCTGCAAAACCCGATGTCGTCATTCACGCAGCCGCGTGGACTGCGGTAGACGCGTGCGAAGGCGATGTTGCTAAAGCCATGAACGTGAATGGAACCGCATCGAAATACGTCGCAGATGCTGCACACGCAGTTGGTGCACGAGTGGTGTACATCAGTACTGACTACGTATTTGATGGCAGTAAGCCAACTCCGTATAACGAAGACGATGCACCTAGCCCGCAAAGCGCGTATGGCGCTTCAAAACTTGCAGGTGAGCGCGCAATGTCTACAGACGACGTAATTGTGCGCATTTCATGGGTGTGTGGTTTCCATGGCGCCAACATGGTGAAGACCATCTTGAAACTCGGTGCAACTATGCCTGAGCTGAAGTTCGTTGACGACCAAATTGGTAACCCAACATTTGCCGATGATGCTGCAAAAGCAATTGTGCACATTGCAACCAGTGGTCTTGGTGGAATTTGGCATGTCACCAACCAAGGCGTGGTCAGTTGGTATGAGTTTGCACGTGAGGTGCTCCTAACTGCAGGAATGGATGCCACAAAAGTGAAACCAATTTCTACGAGTGACTTGCAACCACCGCGCCCCGCACAACGTCCAGCCAACTCGGTATTGCATAACGGGCGGATGATTGCAGAAGGATTTGCATTGTTGCCTGATTTCCGTGAGCCTCTTGCACGCTTGGTGCGACGGCTTATGACTGAAACAGGCGAGTAAGGTTGACATATGAATGACCTCACGCTGATTGCTGAACTCGAACCAGTTGCGGCGAAATTGCTTGAACGTCACATGGGTGTTGCCAAAGAGTGGTTTCCGCACGAAATGGTGCCGTACAGCCGTGGCAAAGATTTCGATCCAAATCACCAATGGGTTCCAGAAGACGCCGACTTCGGCGACGCTGGTAGCGACATTGACGAAGCGGTGCGTGGTGCGTTGTATTTGAACTTGTTGACTGAAGACAACTTGCCGTATTACTTCCGCGATATTGATCGTTTGTTTGGCAGTGACACCGCATTCGGTGAATGGGCTCGCAACTGGACAGCAGAAGAGGGTCGCCACAGCATTGTGATGCGTGATTATTTCACTGTGACTCGTGCAGTTGACCCTGTGCAGCTAGAGCGTGCTCGCATGATTCAAGTTCGTTCTGGGCAAGTGCCAGCTCCACACGACGCTTTTGAAGCGTTGTCATATGTGAGCATGCAGGAACTTGCCACGCGTATTTCGCACCGCAATACCGGCAAGTTCATGACCGACCCAATTGGTACTGACATCATGTCGCGCGTGGGCAACGACGAGAACTTGCACTACTTGTTTTATCGCGACCTCACCGCTGCAGCGCTTGAATTGGACCCGTCGTCAACGGTGCTTGGAATTGACCGCGCAGTCAGCACGTTTGCAATGCCTGGTCTAGGAATTCCCGACTTCGATCGCATTTCGAAAGCCGTTGCCAAAGTTGGCATTTACGACTTGCTCATTCACCACGACCAAATTCTTGAACCGTGCATTAGGCGCCACTGGAAGTTGGAAGAAGTGACAGGCCTCAGCGATGATGCAGAGCGTGCCCGCGAGAACATCTTTAAGCAGATGGCCCGCACCCAAAAGGTGGGCAAGCGCCTTGCTGGCGACCGCGTCGACGCCTAAAACGCACCCCACACCTGCTTCGCTTGACTCCGTCGCCAATCACTGGTGGACTATGTGGATGGCTAATGCAACCTTCACCAGCATGGATGTGTCGACAAAAGAAGAGTGGCTCAACATTGGCGCGGAGACCGCGAAAAACCAGCCGCGCGTAGCCGAAGGAATTTTGAACATGTTGCGCGGCATGGACACGATCATTGATGGTTTCGTAACCGACCAACTGACGCACGCATTGCAAACCGCCACCATGGCAGAGCGTGCGGGAGCAGACGATGAAGTTGTTGTTGCGGCTTTGTGTCACGACATTGGCAAGGCCATCAGCGTGCCGAACCACCCGGCAATTGCTGCTGCAATTTTGAAGCCTTACGTTCGACCAGAAGTGCACTTCATGATTGAGGCGCACCAAGATTTTCAGGGACGCCATTACTACGGTCACTTTGGCATGAACCCTGATGCTCGTAAGAAGCATGAAGGACACCCTGCATACGATTTGGCAGCAAAATTTGCCGACGAGTGGGATCAGAAGGCGTTCGACCCGAACTACGACACATTGCCGCTTGAGCATTTTGAAGACCGAGTGCGTGCAGTGTTTGCCAAAGCAAAATTTGTTGCGGCCGACTAAATGATGCGCAGCAATTCGCTGCCGATGTACGACTTTCCAGAAGTTCAGGCTTCAACGAAGGCGATACTTGACGCACTGAGCGAAGCATTCACGAAGCTTGGCGATGCATCGCAGCCAGCATTTCCTGAAAGTTCAATTCACGCCGATCTCATGCGCATGTGGAAAGACGACACAACTTTGTTCAGTCAGTCATGCGGTTTGCCGTTTGTGGAAGAACTGCACGACTACGTAGACATCGTCGCAACACTGAAATGGACGGGCATTAGCGATGAACACGGCTGGTACCGAACCGTCATCGTTGCTCGCGAAGAACTTGGCGTTATAACACTTAGCGAAGTAGGCGGGCTGCAGCCTGTGGTTACCAACACACAGAGTTTGAGTGGGTGGTGCAGCCTTGGTGTTGCGTTAAGCGACGTTGGCGCAGATGCCTCGTATGTGTTGCCCTATGTTGAAAGCGAAGGCCACGCCAAGAGCCTGCAGTTCCTGCAGGACAAACGCGCAGACTTTGCATCTATTGACCCAGGAACTTTTCAGCTGCTGCAGCGACATCGCCCAGCACTTACGAATGGTCTTCGTGTAATTGGAAATGGTCCGCATGTGCCTGCAACGCCAATGCATGTGTCAAAAGTGCGCACAGCAACGTTCGAGGCATTGCGGTCTACAACGCTTGAAGTTTTTTCACGCCCCGAATTGGCTAGCGCACGAGCCGAAATCGGTATCGATGGTGCAGTCGCAATTGGCGCAAGTGATTACTCACTCATTCCTGGTCTGGTTGCTCGGGCAAATGCCGTATTGCCTCGACGGTAGGCAATAGGCGAGACTAGAAGCCTTATGTCAGGACCACGCCCAGTAATAGCCCCTCGCGGAACCGAATTGTCTTGTGCCAACTGGCAGATCGAGGCTCCGTATCGAATGTTGCAAAACAACCTCGACCCAGAAGTTGCCGAACGACCAGACGACCTCGTGGTGTACGGCGGAACGGGACGCGCGGCACGCAGTTGGGATGCATACGACGCAATGTTGCGCACGATGCGCACCATGAAGCCAGACGAAACCATGTTGGTGCAGTCAGGCAAACCTGTGGGTGTGTTCCGCACTCATGAGTGGGCGCCGCGTGTGTTGCTTGCGAACTCCAACTTGGTGGGCGACTGGGCAACATGGGACGAGTTCCGTCGCCTTGAGCACATGGGTCTCACCATGTACGGCCAGATGACTGCAGGCTCGTGGATTTACATTGGCACCCAAGGAATTTTGCAAGGCACATACGAATGCTTCGCTGAAATTGCGCGCCGCAAATTTAATGGCACGCTTGCAGGCACCATCACGCTTACTGCAGGACTTGGTGGAATGGGTGGAGCACAACCACTTGCTGTCACCATGAACGACGGTGTTGCACTGTGTATCGACGTTGATGCATGGCGTGTGAATCGTCGCGTTGAAACTCGCTACCTTGACGAAGTTGCAGACTCGCTTGAAGATGCAGTTGCACGTTGTGAAAAAGCAAAAGCAGAAAAGCGCAGACTTTCAGTTGGTGTTGTTGGTAATGCCGCCGACATGTTTCCGAAGTTGTTGCAAATGGGTTTTGCTGCCGACATCGTGACCGACCAAACCAGTGCGCACGACCCGCTGTCGTACATGCCGAATGACTTAAGCGAAGATGCCGCGCAAGAAATGTTGAAAAAGAACCCGGAAGAGTTCATTCGTCGTTCGCGTGCCGCAATGGCTGCACACTGTCAGGCAATGGTGGGCTTCATGGATGCAGGCGCCGAAGTGTTTGACTACGGCAATTCGCTTCGCCGCGAAGCTCAACTTGGTGGTTACGACCGCGCATTCGACTACCCAGGTTTCTTGCCTGCATACATTCGTCCGTTGTTCTGCGAAGGTCGCGGGCCATTCCGTTGGGTTGCACTTTCAGGAGACCCAGCAGACATTGCAGCAACCGATAAAGCAGTGCTCGAAGAATTCCCTGACGACGACGGCCTACACAAGTGGATGCGCTTGGCCAAAGAGCGCGTTGCGTTCCAGGGCTTACCGGCACGTATCTGTTGGTTGGGTTATGGCGAGCGCCATCGTCTTGGACTTCGCTTCAACGAAATGGTGCGCAAGGGTCAGCTGAAGGCGCCAATCGTGATTGGTCGCGACCACTTGGACTCTGGTTCGGTTGCTTCGCCATATCGCGAGACCGAAGCCATGATCGACGGCTCTGATGCCATTGCCGACTGGCCATTGTTGAATGCATTGGTAAATACGGCAGCAGGCGCTACGTGGGTGAGCATTCACCACGGCGGCGGTGTTGGTATTGGCCGCAGTATTCACGCAGGCATGGTGGCCGTTGCCGATGGCACCGACTTGGCTGCTGAAAAGTTGTCGCGCGTGTTGTTGACTGACCCAGGCATGGGCGTTATTCGCCACGCTGATGCTGGCTACCAGCGCGCAATTGATGTTGCCGACGAGCGCGGTGTTCGCTTGCCAATGCGAGAGAGCTAAACCGAACTATGACCACCTTTTTCGCACAGTGGGCGTGGCGGGGTGCCGAGCACGCTGTAGCCAATGTTCGCATCACGGTGTCGAACGGTGTCATCAGCGCGGTTGAAGACAATGCCACGAAGCAAGACGGCGATGTTGCCATTGCTGG